>JAJYAS010000266.1 GCA_021779415.1 Bacillota bacterium | reverse complement strand
TCATGCGAATGCCATCCTCAAACTCTAATCGTTCACCTTTTTCGACTTTTTCTATCAGGTCATAGAGTTCACTTTGTTCAAACAGCGAGGGCATTGCGTCCCCTCCTTTTATTTTCGTAAAAAGATCAAATCCATGATTGAGAAAACAAAAAGCAAAATGCTCAAGTACCCATTAAGGTCGAAAAAAGCAACCCCAATTTTAGAGAGATCATCGACCGTGACAATGCGATGCTGTCGAAAAAGCAAGATAACGGCAATCCCGACCCCTACATAATAAAGCCAACTCATGGACATAACCACTCCGACCGCGATAAAAAAGAGTGGCGCGAGCATGTGCAAAAACGACGAAATTTCCAAACCCCTCTGCACCCCAAAAATTGCGGGGATCGAATGCAACCCTTCTTTACGATCAAATTCCACATCTTGGCAGGCATAAACGACATCGAATCCCGCAACCCAAGTCACAACCCCAAGCCCCAAGAGAATAGGCGTCAAAGCCCAATGACCCGTTACCCCGATCCATGCTCCCGCTGGAGCTAAGCCTAGTGAAATTCCCAAAGCCAGATGGCATGCCCAAGTAAACCGCTTTGTGTAGGAATATAGGACAAGGAAAAAGACAGCTATAGGCATTAACATTAAGGCCAAATAATTGAGTTTGTACGCTGAATACCCTAAGAGCAAGAAAGACAACACGGTATAAAGGTAAACTTCCTTCACCCGAAGCTGACCGGCCGGCAGTGCCCGCTGTGCTGTCCGCGGGTTACGCGCATCGATATGCCTGTCAATCAGGCGATTCAAGGACATCGCTGCCGTCCTAGCCCCTATCATCGCCAGTGTAATCCAGACTAGTTTCGAAACAGACGGTACACCGCCGGCTGCTAAAAAAGCGCCCAGATAAGCAAAGGGAAGGGCAAAAAGTGTGTGTTCAAATTTAATCATTTCAAAAAAAACTCTAAGCTTAGACATACTCCACTCCGTTCGTTACGACCCCATCTCTACAGGGTTGTAATCTGTACTTAGCTGTTGCTCCAGATAATGATGCACCTCGCAAAGAGGTTGTAACTGAAGCTGTGATCCAGCCGAAATTTCATTTAAGATTCCCTTTGCCCGTTGAAGGATCGATTGCACCTCGGCATTTCCTAAACGTTCTTTCCAAACTCCCCATGCTAATCCCAATTCTCGGCCAAAGGCTTCAATCTGATACTGTAAGGGAAGTGAAACACCCGCAAGTTCTGCGCTTAGACGAGCGCCTAATTCTGTCAATGAGGCGCTTTCCATTTCAATAATTCTAAGCCACTCATCTCTATTGAGTTTCTTACCCCGAGAAAGCCAACGAGAAATCCCCCCTTCGCTCATTGTGCCCATGACTTGAGCCAGGGGATCTAAAAATGGCAGCAGTTTTTCACGACAGAGATCCAGAAAGAACTTTCCATATAACAAGTCCCCGACAAGCACTGGAAATTGTCGAAGTTCTTCCGAGATATCACTGTCGTCCTTCATTAATCTATGAACCTGATTGGCCATAAATATAAATTGAATGATGCCAGCCAACGCTTCAGATTTTCGCCCATGATCTCCACAGGCTCGACTTACTGCTAAGACAATCGCTGGATTAACCGTGCGATCAAGTTCATCCATATCCAGTTGAACCAATTCTTCAAAACCAGCTGGTTTGAAGTTTATTTCTTGGCGCAAATGCGCCTGTACCACGTTCAGTTTCTCAAGGAAGCTGAATTCTAGCGGACCCATGTTATCGCTCCTTGTCTTCAATTCAGACATTAAACTATTATATATTCGATATTTATATTAAAAGTCCTGCTCCTTTGAAATATTGTACCCTGATAATATGACATTATTATTCCAAGAGTATGTAAACTTACCAGTAATACAATAGACCTTGCAACTTTTTCAGTCACAAGGTCTATCTAGTACCAGTGGTTATATCCGTACTTGTCTTAGTCCGGAGTAAAATAAATATCCCTCCTATATATTTACCGCTTCCTTTGAATCCTCCACGATTCCCCGCTTGATTTCTGTTGCTGTCATATGACCTGCTTCAAATTGATCCGTTAAATAGTTACAGGCATCCCAGGGATTGACACGGTCCCCGCAAGTAAAGACGTCAACAGCTGCATATCCGAGTTCTGGCCACGTGTGGATGGCTAAGTGTGATTCTGAAATCACCACTACACCGCTCACCCCTTGAGGACTAAACTTATGAAACACTACCTCACGTACCTCGGCACCAGCTTCCAAAGCTGCATTGACCATCAGTGTTTCGACTTTTTCTCGATCGTTTAGAATGTCGAAACTACACCCATAAATTTCAGCCAACACATGACGTCCAAGAGAATTTGCCAATTGTGATCGTTGCCCCCTTTTTTGTTAAAAAAACAGGAAAGAATCTGAGCCGGTCGTCATTTCGTCCGGTAACCCAAATTTCCATCAGGTTAAATTTTAGCACAAAGTTCTGTGTTGTCAACAAAAAAATATATTCTACGTCGATATCCTTGAATAGTTTCCGGTTTTTTCTAAGCCAGATAGGTTAATGTCTGCATTCCTTTAATTTGCTCATATATTCATCCAAATTATAGTACATCATATGGGCAAAACTGTTCTTTTGAACATAGTCCACGCTACACCCTCGGCAATCAAACGTTGCTTTCCTGATCCCAAATTGCCAACTGAAACTAACCTATGCAAATTAATCCCAATTGTTTGCTACTACCGTATTGACTTGCTAACTTTCTTATTTTAAGCTTAACAGGAAAAGGAAAAAGGAGGTAACTATTTGGGTCTAACTCTAACTGCTGCTGAAGCGGCTACTATCCTTAAAATCTCTAAATATACTCTTTATGAACTTGTCAAACGAGGGGAGATCCCCGCTCACCACATCGGTCGTCAACTACGGATTGATCCTTCTGTACTTGACCAATATCTCCATGGAACTCTTAGTACGCATAGTACGCTTCCTCAAGATACACCCTCCAGTACTTCAGAATCAGCGAAAATTCGTTTTATAGGAAGCCACGACCCTATTGTTGAACTGCTTTTCGAGTTCCTTAGACACACTCCCACGCCCGTAGAATCCTCACTTTCCTTCCGTGGAAGTATGGATGGACTCATTGCACTCTACCGCGGTGAAGCGGAAATTTCAGGAGCACATTTATGGGATGAAGCGTCTAAGGATTATAACCTTTCATTTGTCAAACACGTTATCCCCGGAGAAGCTGTTTGTGTTGTAAATCTAGTTCAACGTGAACAAGGTTTCATTGTAGCCCCTGGCAACCCTCTTCATCTACATACTTGGGACGACATCACTTTAGAGGGTCTGCACTTTATCAATCGACAAAAAGGATCTGGAACCCGTCTACGCCTCGATGCCTACCTGCAAGCAGCCAAGATTTCTCCTGGCCAAATTTTAGGCTACGAACACGAAGAAACCACACACTCCGGAGTGGCCTGCCTTATAGCTAACGGACAAGCAGATGTCGGACTGGGAGTTAAGGCTGCCGCTCAACGACTTGGCCTAGATTTTGTGCCTCTATTCCAAGAACGGTATGATCTCGTTTGTTTAGGTCAAACCGCCAAAACCCCTGTTTGGCAACAACTTTTAGATGTTTTGAGATCTCCTGGATTTATTCAAGCCATTCAACAAAATAGTGGCTACGATACCTCGTTGACAGGGAGAATCCTCTTGAATACCTAGGGCAAGCAGGCACGGTTCTTGCAATAGTTTAGGTAGAGGACGGAGTATAATCAACAAGCACAAAAAGAGGAGGAGAGTATTAATGAAAAAGAAACTCAGATCTAGACTAAATTTTGGTCTCGCCCTAATGATGGTTGCCCTCATGGTGGTCGTCGTCGGGTGTGGAAAAACAGCAACCCCAGCAACAACTCCTGCACCACAAGCAAGCGAAACCCCGAAACCAGCAAATCCCGACTTAATTCTAGCTACCACGACGAGTACACAAGACAGCGGTTTGTTAGGCGTGCTTATTCCTGCCTTCGAGAAAAAAACCGGATATAAAGTCAAAACTATCGCGGTAGGTACAGGTGCTGCTCTCGCCATGGGCGAAAAAGGGGAAGCTGACGTTCTACTCGTGCATGCTCCCGGCGCAGAAAAAAAACTAGTTGATGATAAAACAGCCATAAACTATCAGCTTGTGATGCATAACGATTTCATAATCGTAGGACCATCAACGGATCCCGCTAAAGTTAAAGACACAAAAACAGCCGTTGATGCCTTAAAGGCTATTTACGCGAGTCCTTCAATTTTTGTCTCCCGTGGAGATAAATCCGGAACGGATATCATGGAGAAAGCTTTATGGGCGAAGGCCAATATTAAACCTACCGGAAGTAAGTATCAGGAGATCGGCCAAGGCATGGGACAAACACTTACCATGGCCTCAGACAAAGATGCCTATACGCTAACAGACCGCGCAACCTATCTAGCTACGAAGAAAAACTTAAAACTCGATATTCTCCTTCAAGGGGAGGCTGCTCTTCTGAACATTTATCATGTCATGCAAGTGAACCCTGAAAAGTTCCCTAAAGTTAATGCTGCTGGCGCTAAAGCCTTCGACGACTTTATGGTTGATGCAGATACTCAAAAACTCATCGGATCTTTTGGCAAAGATAAGTTTGGTCAAGCCCTCTTCTTCCCGGATGCCGGCAAAAAGATGGAAGATCTCGGCAAGTAATTCCCATGGACATGATTTGGCAAGGTATCCTGGCCGCGATTCATCTCCTAGCTACTGGGGATCCTGATGTCATAGATATTACGCTCCTTACCCTTAAAATATCAGCAACAGGAACGTTAATAAGCTTAATACTCGGAATTCCCTTCGGCACACTTTTAGCTCTCAAACCCTTTCCCGGACGACGATTCGTTTTAAGTGTTGTCAATACCGGGATGGGGTTACCCCCTGTGGTGGTCGGACTTTGGGTGTCAATTTTCCTTTGGCGCTCCGGCCCCTTTGGCTTTTTAAACATCATGTATACCCCGACGGCCATTATTATTGCGCAAGCAATCATTGCTTCTCCCATTATCGCAGCATTAACCTGTGCCGCGCTCCAACAAACCGACCCTAAACTGAGGCTTCAAATTCAGGCACTGGGTGCAACCCGCCTTCAGTATACTTGGTTGTTGCTCAAAGAAGTTCGTTTTTCTCTCCTAGCCGCCATTATTGCTGGTTTTGGAGCCATCGTTTCGGAAATTGGAGCATCTATGGCGGTAGGAGGAAACATTAAAGGACAGACACGCGTTCTAACAACTGCCACTGTCCTGGAAGTCTCCAAAGGCAACTTCGACATTGCTATCGCCTTAAGTATTATCTTATGTTTACTTGCCTATGGGGCGACGTTAGGCTTAACCCTACTCCAACAGAAACAGCAAGGAGGGCCATAATGTGCTCGAAGCCCGGGAGATAACCTGGAAAAAGGAACATAAAACTATATTGCGAGATATTCATTTCCATTTGCTGCCCGGGGAATGTGTAGGGCTGATCGGCCCAAATGGATCCGGCAAAAGTAGTTTGTTGAAAATCTTAGCCTTTTTAGAAACTCCAACTTCCGGACAGCTCTATTTTCAAGGCCAGTCCGTTCCCCAGAAGGTTCCGCTTCCTATTCGTCGTAGAATTGCTCTTGTCTTTCAGGAGCCCCTTTTATTAAATACCCATGTTTTTGACAATGTTG
>JAJYAS010000265.1 GCA_021779415.1 Bacillota bacterium | reverse complement strand
AAAATATCTTAGGACCTGAATATATGGGCCCGGACTATGAAATTCCCTTTGACCAACAGGATTATATCCAATTTGGGACAGGCCCACATAGTATTAACAATCGCTATATCACCGAGGATATTCCGGTGGGATGCCATGTATATCATGAACTTGGTAAGAAATTCGGCGTGAAAACACCCGTTGTCGATTCCATGATCAACCTTGCTAATGCAATGCTAGAAACTGATTTCTATGAGTCGGGTTATAGTTTGGATTATTTGGGGATTGGTCATATGACTAAGGATGAAATGTTGCAGTATCTCCATGAAGGGGTTTATAAAGAAAATGTATAAGCATTTCAAATAAGTTACATTACAAAAGCCACTTGCCATTCTCTTCTCTTCTCTTAAGAGAAGAGAATGGTTCGGATAAAATTGTGAGAGGCCCACGGGGTTCTTATTTGATCGAAAGCTTAAACATATTGGGTATATTCGTAAGCGAAAGTCTGATTAGAGTTAAGTAACTATAACCAATATGTTCTGTCTCAAGAGATGAGTAGAGGAGGTACACAAATATATGGATGCAATACAATTATTCAACATTGTATTGACCGGACTCCTTAGAGGTGGATTATATGCACTAATGGCAGTGGGGCTTTCTTTAGTATTTGGGGTAATGAATATCCCAAACTTTGCTCATGGAGAGTTCTACATGTTAGGTGCATATTTTTCTTATTTTGCCTACACAAATTTTCATTTTGGTCCGGTCTCCAGTATTTTGCTTGCTGCTGCAGGAACGTTTATTTTAGGAGCTATCACGGAAAAGACGTTGTTCTATCCATTACGGAAACGATCCAAGAAAAACTGGATCATGAACACGTTTCTTCTGACATTAGGTATATCAATTGTTTTACAAAACGGCGCTAAAATGCTTTGGGGAAATACTTATCGCGGAATTACTCAGTATTGGCCCGGAGATATAAGTATTGGCAGTTTTAAACTTTCAAATGATCGTGTTGTCGGGTTTATTATAGCCATGCTTACCATTGCGTTATTCTGGCTATTCTTAAATAAAACAAGAATTGGACGTGCTATTCGTGCCGTTTCCCAGGATGAGACTGGAGCAGGCCTAGTTGGGGTTAATTTAAACATAATTCATACGCTTACTTTTGCTTTAAGTTGTCTACTTGCTGGGTTGGCAGGGGCAATACTGCTTTCTATTTCACCCGCATATCCATTTATGGGCCTACAACCGCTCTACAAATCTTGGTTTGTACTCATACTGGTTGGGATGGGAAACATAGGTGCGAGTATCTACGGCGGATTGATTGTAGGACTGCTTGAAACTTTCTCCTACGTGAAATTTGGCGCTGGATGGCAGGATGTAGTGAGTCTAGTCATAATAATTATGATTCTTATATTTAAGCCACGGGGTATATTTGCCACAAAAGGGGTTAAGAGTGTTTCAGAGTGATGCACATTATCAATGATTGGAGGGATGAGCGTGGAAGAGGCAGAGAGTAGTTTTGCGAAAGGTGCGAGATTGATGCGGAAGTTCGGATTTACACCTTTGGGAATAGCTATGCTTTTTGTTCTTGCTATTTTCCCACTAGTTCTACAGGATGAAGTTATTACACGTCTATTAATTTCGGCTCTTATGTTGGGCGCACTTGCTATGGCTTTTGACTTCACCGCGGGTTTTATCAATATCAACAATTTTGGTTACGCGGCTTTTTGGGGTGTTGGTGCCTATACTTCGGCAATTCTAGCGGTTAAATTAGGTGTCTCACCGTGGTTTGGTATGTTAGCTGGTGGAATTGTAGCTGGAGTCATGGGTCTTGGTTTAGGCTTTCTCACGCTACGACTGGCGGGGATTTTTGCTTCTTGTATGACGTGGTTTGTTGCATTAGCCATGTTTGCGGTGACTGCTAACTGGGTTGAGTTAACAAGAGGTACTTCAGGTCTCAGTGTTCCACCGCTTTTTCACACCACTGGAAATGTAGGGTACTTTTACACAATATTAGCAATGACTATTTTAACCTACGTGGGATTAAGGGCTATTATTAAATCCCATATTGGAACCGCATTTCGAGCCATTGGGCAGGATATTCAGGCTGCCCAAGCCTCGGGAATCAATGTAACTAAGTTTAAGGTCATGAATTTTACTATCTCATGTGCAATCGCGGGGGTACTTGGTGGTTTTTACGCTCATTTTGTCGGGATTATTACTCCATCTGTAATGAACACAAGCCATACAGTTGAGGTAATGGTACTTTCCTTTGTCGGTGGTAGAGGAACAATTTGGGGCGGTTTAATTGCGGGATTAATCATGATTCCAGGTATGGAATATTTGAAAGGCCTTATGGAATTACGATTATTGATCTACGGTGTTCTAATGATTGTTGTTATGATATTTTTCCCTAGTGGATTGGCCGGTGTTTATTACAAAGTTGTCCAATTTATTAGGAAAAAATCAACTTTGACAAAGGTCAAAGAAGAAAAGGATGGGGGAGGGCGAAGCTGCAGCAAATAACTTAAGAATAATGAACAGTTATAAATAAAAAAAGGGGGGCTTATAATTGAATCCATTTTGGTTGAAAAAGTCACGTAAATTGGTTGCTGTATTGACGACTACATTAGTCCTTGGTCTTACGTTAACCGGCTGTGGTGCAAAGCAAACTAGTAGCACAACATCGGCGGCATCGGTCGCGCCGGATAGTGTCATAAAAATCGGGGTTATATCCCCTTTTACAGGACCAGCAGCTCGGACAGGGCAAGAATTTAAAGATTCGATAACTATGGCCTTTTCTGAAATAGGTAATAAAGTGGGAGCACATCCGATTGAATTCAAATGGATTGACGATGAATCCGATGCCGAAAAAGGAGCTCGGGCTTACGAAAGCGCGATTGTCAATGACAAGATTACTGTTGGATTCCTGGACTGGCACAGTTGGGTTTCAGTTTCCTGTATGGAAGTATCGGCAAAGTATAAAATGCCTCAATTTTTCACTTATGGGGCTACGGATGTGGTTAATCAAAAAATCAAATCTGATCCAGCAAAATATGCTTATTGGATGGGTAAAGCTTGGCCCACACCGGAAAAGTTAAGTATAGGTTATGTTACTGCCGTTAATGACGCGATAAAGAAAGGTCTCTGGACACCAGCAAATAAGAAAGTTGCATTATTTGGTGTTGACAATGACTGGGGCAGAGGTTTTTGCGCAGCACTGGCTGCACAGTATAAAGCTGCAGGTTGGGAAGTTGTTTCAACCGATTGGGTGGGCTTGGGAGAGACGGATTTTTATCCTTTGTTAAACAAATTGAAAGGGTTAAATGTATCGATGGTAGCTGGAACGATGTCTGATCCTTCTTCAGTTTCCTCACTAATTAAACAATCAAAAGAAGTTGGATTGAAAAGTTTGATAGCTAGTGACGGATTAGGGTGGGTAGGCGAATGGTATAAGCTAACTGGTGACGCTTCGGATTACGTTATCGATCAAATACCGCAATGGACGACGCCTGCAGCTAAAAAGTTCGAAGCTGATTTTAAGGCTAAGTATGGTTATGAACCAGGAGCAGCTGTAGCAGGTATGTCTTATGACTACAGTAAGTTTATGATTAAAGTATTGGAAGCAACTCAAAAAGACTATGGGTCCATAACTACGGAAAACTTATTTAAAGAGGGTCAAGAAAAAGTCATGACAGGCAAATTAACTTACACTGAAGGAATCCTAATGAAAGAATATAAATATACACCCGAAACATGGCCAGATCCAGTAATTGACCAAGATCATTACATGTTCCCTGTTGTTCAATACTTTGGAGGAAAGCCTAATGTTATTTGGCCGGATGCTTATAAAAATGCTGACTTAAAAATTCCTGCGAGTTCAAAATAATTGCAATTTAGAGTGAGGGGGGCGTAACATGCTACTTACCGAACGCCCCTCCATTCTATCTCAACTTCAAACGGGAAAATTAAAAAAAGAAGTTGGTGGTAGCTATGATATTAGAAACGAAGGATGTTTGTAAAAGATTTGGTGGATTAAAGGCAGTTAATAACGTTAGTCTCCAAGTTGAAGAGGGGCAAATCTACGGACTGATTGGTCCAAATGGAGCTGGGAAGACCACGTTCCTAAACACAATCGCGGGAGTGCATCCACCCGAGTCAGGAAAGATTTTTTTAAATGGTAAAGATATTACGGGGTTTAGAGCAGACAAAGTTTGTCATTCTGGAATGGCCAGAACGTTCCAAATAGTCCATTCGTTTCCCAATATGAGCGTCTTAGAAAATGTAATGGTGGGTTCCGTCTTTGGAAATCGTCGATCCCATGAAAAGCCTGCAGATAAGGCCACAGAGATGCTAAACTTTGTAGAGTTTCCCCTGTCTCACGATTCATTGGCGGGGAACTTGAACACCATACAATTAAAGAGATTAGAGTTAGCCCGGGCTTTAGCGACAAACTGTAAACTTCTCTTGTTAGACGAAGTAGCAGCAGGTCTAACTCCAGGAGAATTGGTTGATCTAACTGTTCTAATTAGAAAAATTCGGGATAATGGAACCACCATTATCATGGTTGAGCATTTGATGAAACTTATTATGGATGTATGTGACAAGATTGCTGTTCTCTGTTTTGGGGAGAAGATTGCTGAGGGTACCCCCCAGGAAACGATCGAGAACGAAAGGGTATTAGAGGCATATCTGGGTACAAAATATGTACTCTAAAATATTGAATGATATTTCCTTAAATGATCTTGTTTGGAGGTGAAGGAAATGTTGGAAATTAGTGGGATTGATACTTCGTATGACAAGCTTCAAGTGCTGTGGGATGTTTCAATGCACGTTGGGATAGGCGAAATTGTAGCAGTTCTAGGGCCTAATGGAGCTGGAAAAACGACGATGCTTAAGAGCGTTATGAATCTAGTTGCGGTTAATAAAGGTAATATCAAGTTTCTCGGTCAAGACATAACCGGGAAACCAATTCACGAATTAACAAAATTAGGATTAGCCTTCGTTCCAGAGGAGCGACATCTGTTTCCCGCTATGACAGTTATGGAAAATCTCTTGTTGGGGGCCTATACGATCCGGAATAAAAAGACCGTTAAGGAAGCCTTTAATCGTGTCTTTGACTTATTTCCTCGATTAGCTGAACGAAAGAAACAATATGCTGGTACCATGAGTGGTGGCGAAAGGCAGATGCTGGCCATTGCTCGGGGTATAATGTCAAACCCCAAAATGTTGATTCTTGATGAACCTTCAATGGGATTAGCTCCTCAGAATGTACTCGCAGTATTTGAGACCATCAAGAAATTAAGTGATGAGAAGGTCACGGTCTTGATTGTAGAGCAGAATGTAAACACTACTTTGACTGTAGCGACTCGTGCTTACGTCATGGAACAGGGACGAATTGTAATGGAGGGTTCAAGCAGCCAGCTACAAGGGGATGATCACATAAGGAAAATGTACATGGGTATCGTCTAACGTACTTGTAGAGTTTTCTATAGACATTTAATTAAACTTCTAGGGATAACTGCAATTATCTCTAGGGCAGTGAGGAAGTAGTTTAATCAAAATAAATTTAGAGTTGGAGGAAAAACAATAATGAGTAACATGGAGTATTTAAAAAACAAACCAATAGCAGTACTCGGAGCTGGGGCATGTGGAAAAGCACAAGCGGGAGATTGTGCTTTAGGTGGCGCGACTGTTCGCTTTTGTGACTTGCCTC
>JAJYAS010000264.1 GCA_021779415.1 Bacillota bacterium | reverse complement strand
GAAGGCGAATACACAGCGTTTCGAGTGGAGAAAAAAGGAGTTGTTTGGAATTGTTTACGTTACTGGCAACCTTAAAAGTAAAACCTGGCAAAGAAGTCGAAGTGATCGAAATTTGTACTCAATTGGCCAAGGAAGTTCTTGCTAAGGAAAAGGACTGTTTGATGTACATACCCCATGTAGTAAAGAATGACCCAACTGAAATCGTTTTCTTTGAAAAGTACAAGGATAAGGAGGCCTTCAAAGCCCATGGGAGTTCAGCTTATTTTCAAGAAGCAGCCAAAAAATTTGAAGACCTACTAGAGGGTAAGATCCAGGTTAAATTTCTCGAAGAAGTTTAATAGGCAGGGATCTACTGAAGAGGAGTCAGCATACTCCCCTTACCTGAAGCAGGCGATAAAATCTTCAGGAAAGAGATTATTGAATGGTTAAGGTCTAAAGGAGAAAAATTAGAATAGTTGAACAAAAAAACCGGAGAGAATTATTATGAGAACAAGGACTATTAGAAAGATTATTACAGGCACTATACAGTACGATGGTGCGGGTGTAAAACTGGTACGAATGGTACTTTTATAAAATAGGTAACGATCCCATTAGTAGGAGGACATGAAAATGGAGAAACTAAAAATTTTAGGATTCGCCGGCAGCTTGAGAAAGGCTTCCTACAATAAAGCTATTCTGAGGGCTGCTGGGGAGCTAGTGCCCGAAAACGCTGAGCTTGAGATGTTCGATCTAGAGGGTATACCGCCATTTAATGAAGACCTTGAATCAAACCCTCCGGCAAAGGTAACAGAGTTTAAGGCTAAGTTAAAAGCTGCAGATGCCATAGTGATCGCTACACCTGAATATAACTATTCAATGCCTGGTGTACTAAAAAATGCCCTTGACTGGGCTTCGCGCCCTTATGGTGACAATTCTTGCGATGATAAACCGCTTGCCATTATGGGCGCATCCATAGGAGCCATTGCTACAGCTCGGGCACAATATCATTTAAGACAAACTTGTGTAATCTTAAATATGCATCCTATCAATAAACCTGAGGTCATGGTCGGTGGTGTACAGGATAAAGTGGATAAAAATAACACACTTACAGACGAGAGAACGAAGGAAATAATTAAGAGCATGCTTCTCAACCTAGTGATTTGGACCCAACGATTAAAACAGAAATAACTAATTAGAAATATGTCTGGCTGTTTAAAGCATACATGGTCTACCCTGTTCTCTCTGAAGTGCAGGGTGTTTTTTTCCCCCAAAACTCTTGACTTGGAGCTAACTCCAAGTGATATGATAACGGATATCAGAAGGTGATACGACCATCGAGGCCAGAAAAGAACTATTTGCAATTGAGGGCAGTCCGGAAAAAGGCCCGGCAGAATCTAATGATGAAGATTACAACATGCTGAAATAAGACGGAGGCGACAGATATGGATTTAAAATTTGGCTTTGGCTGCATGAGGCTGCCACTTCTGGATAAGGATGATCAGACATCCTTCGATACCGAAACGTTCAACAAAATGGTGGATATCTTTCTGGAAAAAGGCTTCACATACTTTGACACCGCTTATGTCTATCATGGCTATCAAGCTGAAGATGCAGTCAGAGAGTCTCTAGTAAAGAGACATCACAGGGACGAATTTAAACTGGCAACAAAACTGCCCATGAGAGACTTTCAGTCTGCTGAAGATATGGAACGAATTTTCAATGAGCAGCTGGAAAAATGCGGCGTTGATTATTTTGATTACTACCTGCTTCATAACATGGGAGTGAACTCCTATAAGAAGGCCTGTGAGTTCGATAGCTTTGGATTTGGACTGCGGAAAAAGCAGGAGGGCAAAATCAAAAACTTCGGCATGTCCTTCCATGATACGCCGGAGCTGTTAGACGAGATTCTGGCCGCTCATCCCGAGTTGGACTTTGTTCAGCTGCAGATCAATTATATTGATTGGGAAAACCCCGGAATCCAATCCAGACGATGCTACGAGGTGGCAAGAAAGCATGGAAAGCCAATCATTGTTATGGAACCCTGCAAGGGCGGCAGCCTTGCTCTTGTCCCTGAAAAAGCGGAACTGCTGATGAAGGCATATAATCCGGCAGCGTCTGTTCCCTCCTGGGCCATCCGCTTCGCCGCCAGTCAGGAGGGCGTGATGATGGTACTCAGCGGTATGAATACCCTGGAGCAGCTGCTCGACAATACCTCCTACATGGCGGACTTTAAGCCCTTGAGCAAGGAAGAATACGAGATCATCGGGCAGGTCATCGAGATCATCAATGAAAACACGGCTATTCCCTGTACGACCTGCAGATACTGTGAGAAAGACTGCCCCAAGAACATCGCAATCCCGGATTACTTTGCACTCTATAACAGCGCAAAGCGTGCGATGAGCAGCAATTTTTCAAGCCAGTTCGTTTACTATATTAACCTTACCGCCAACCACGGCAAGGCTAGCGACTGTATCGACTGTAAGCAGTGTGAAAGTGCCTGTCCGCAGCATCTGAAGATCACGGAACTATTAAAGGATGTTTCCTCCACATTTGATGTGACACCTGCATTCCCGACGAAGAAATAAGAAATGTGCAGACGGGGCGCCAGATTCGGTTCACAATGTTCGAGAAATAGTCTCATGTTAGGAAGGTGTCCATCGAATGATGGGCACCTTTTTCGGCAGCACAGAGAACCTCGACCAATGCAACAGTTACCAAAGTTAATACCTTGACAGGTGACAAAGCTCCTAACGCTGCGATATTCTGCATTGTTGAACCTCCTATGGCTTCTATCGACGAATCTTTATTTTTGGGGATTAGAACAGCAATTGTTAAAGTATCGGCTAAGACTGGGTCAACATTATTAGATGTGTGGAGTGCATTTCCAAAAGATCAAGTCGCCTTGGGCGCATTATTGACGGATGGGCTTCATCCAAATGATACGGGGTATAAACTAATGTCGAACTACATGTATAATCAACTAGTTAAGGTGATAAACACAACCGGAAAATTGTGATCCTTCAAGATTGGTTTTCAAAAGAGGAGTAAGCATACATGAACACCAGTGCCTTTTCGTATAAATAACGCTCTATAGATCCCTGTCACTGTCACTGTCACTGTGAACAGATTTATAGAGCGTTATTTAACGTTAAAACAATTGTTAAATTGAGATAGGTTTAATACCTACAGTTCTCAGGGGCGTCTGTTCCCGATTTTACTTATCTGGCTTACATGAGACCATCCACATTACCCCAAACTTATCCGTAAATTCAGCAAATAATGGACTAAAAAACGTTTCTTGTAGATCCATCTCTAGGGTGCCGCCTTGGGATAATGCTTCAAACATGGCTTTAGTTTCATCTTTGGTATCAAATCCTAATGAGAAAGCAATATTGTTACCGACACTGTAGGGTAGCTGAGGAAGAGTATCTGAGAAGCGAATTATGTGACCATTCTTTCTTAATTCAGCATGCATAACCAGGTTTTTAACCTGATCAGGTACAGGAAAGGCTGGATTTGGTGGTGCATCGCCAAAATGTAATATTTCGCATTCCCCGCCCAGAACTGTTTGGTAGAACGTTACTGCTTCTGCACAATTTCCGTTAAACACTAAGTAAGGTATTAACCAATCGCTCATTTAAAAACCTTCTTTCCCTAATAATCGATTTTTATTATGTTCAATATCTGCTTAATTAGACATTCTATAGCTAAAAAAAGAACACTTCAGTTATAAAATCCAAAATTGTCCACACCTTTTTGTCCGGGACTTGTTCTATAATGACACTATAAGAAGCAATTAAGTTAAAGCGAAAGGGGTTAGTACCCATGCGAATTTTACATACATCAGATTGGCACCTCGGACGAACGCTCGAAGGGCGCAGTCGAATTGAAGAACAAGTAACATTTATTAATGAACTTTGCTCGATCGTAGAAGATGAAGGGGTCGATCTTGTCTTAATCGCTGGAGACGTCTTCGACACGGTTAATCCACCCGCCATTGCGGAAGAACTTTTTTATGATGCCCTTAATCGATTATCTGCTGACGGAAAACGTGCAGTTGTGGCAATCGCCGGAAATCACGACAATCCGGAGCGGCTTTGTGCAGCAAGTCCTCTTGCAATTAGAAATGGGATCACACTTTATGGTCTGCCTAAACAAATCCTCGTACCCAGTCTACTGGTTCAGCCGAATCAAGGTAGAGTAGTAAGAGTTGCTGCAGGCCTCGGGTGGGCGGAGTTACATATTCCCAGTTGCCCAGATCCAGCCATTGTGGCCATGTTGCCCTATCCTTCTGAGTCTAGGCTCAATGAGGTTTTATGTATAAGTCTCGATGAAGAAATATTACGCGCGGAATACTCAAAGCGTGTTCAACAATTATTTAGCTCGTTTGGACAATCCTTTCGTCCCAATGCAGTTAACCTTGGGGTAAGTCACCTTTTCGTGAGAGGTGGTATGAAATCCGAGTCAGAGCGTCCGATCGAACTAGGAGGTGCCCCAACAGTTGAGGCGGAAGCGATGCCTTCCGGAGCTCAATACGTTGCGCTTGGGCATCTACACCGGGCTCAGGCGGTTAATGGGGCCACTGTTCCGACTCGTTATTCAGGGTCCCCGCTCGCCTATAGTTTTTCTGAATCAGGGTATGCCAAATCTGTAATCCTTGTGGAGGCTCATCCAGGGCAAGCGGTAACGACCCAAGAAATTTTTTTAAGTGCGGGTTATCCTCTGGTGAAATGGCAGGCCAAGGAGGGTTTTGCCCAGGCGCAGCGCTGGATTGATGAAGGCAAAGATCCTCACGCCTGGATTGATCTGGAGGTTAATGTGACCCATGCTCTGCATCCGCAAGAGATCCACTCCCTAAGGCAACAGCGGGAGCGGCTTGTAAATATTCGCCCTATTTTTCCAGAGACAGAACAGATAGTTTTAGAATCCAGATCAAAGATGCCAATCCATGAACTCTTTCGAAAGTTCTATCAAGATAAAACGGGCGGAGCTGAGCCAGAGGAAGAATTGGTTTCTTTGTTTTTATCCTTAATAGATCCTAACAAAGGCTTAAAAAGTTACGAATGTAACGATGCTATCGAACCCGAATATTTAGAAATAGAATCCCTGACTCGAACAATTGAGACTGAGGATGGTGAGACGGCATGAGACCCATTCGTTTAAAGATCGCTGGGTTAAACAGCTTCAGGGAAGCCCAAGAGATAGATTTTTCGAAACTATGCGAAACTGGGGTGTTTGGAATTTTCGGCTCTACCGGAAGTGGAAAATCGACAATTCTTGACGCCATCACACTCGCGCTTTACGGAACGGTGGAACGTGCGGCCAATAATACGCAAGGAATTCTTAATTACGCGGAAGAGCAGCTCACGGTGGAGTATTTGTTTAGCCTTTCAACGGGAAATCAAGTGAAGTCTTACCGAGCAGAACGCGCCTACCGACGTTCTGGGGCACGTACGGTTAAAGCGTCAACCTGCCGTCTGGTTGAGATTGACAGTGGAGTGGAAACGGTTATAGCTTCTAAGGCTGATGATATGACGAAGAAAATTGAGGATGTGCTAGGCCTTACTGTCGAAGATTTTACCCGTGCGGTGGTTCTCCCCCAAGGGAAATTTGCCGAGTTTTTAACGATAAAACCCAAAGATCGACGTCTGATGCTGGAAAGGCTATTTTCCCTTGAAGCATACGGCAGGGAACTTTCCGCTCGGTTAGTCGAACAAATGGAAAAAA
>JAJYAS010000263.1 GCA_021779415.1 Bacillota bacterium | reverse complement strand
TACGCAAACTGAATTGTCGCGTCTGATGATTTTGCGGGCCGCAAGTCTTAAAGATGCTCACCTGCCTTTTGGCAAAGAATCAGCTATGGGAAAACTGCATGCTTCAGAAACCTCAGTCAAGAACTCGCTAGAGGCTATTCAGATTCACGGCGGATATGGCTATATGAAAGATTATCACGTCGAAAGGTATCTGCGTGATGCCAAACTGTTGGAAATAGGGGAGGGAACGTCAGAAATTCAGCGCTTGGTCATCTCTCGGGCTCTAGGTTGCAGGTAAGAATACGGCAGAAATGCCAATGGATAGGCAAATTTGCCTGGGCTAAGTTGCCTAGGGCCATGGCTGAAATGCAATAGCAATTCGTTAAAGACCCGACAAATGGGCCTCGCGCAATATTTCTGAATATTCACTATTGTGGCACGAATCTTGCTCTATATAACCATTAGAAAGAGGAAGGGGGTGCCACATTTATATTCAGGGGTTAGCTTATGAAAGCTTTGACATCTCAAAGGTAAACTCAGCTTCTTTAAGAGTAAAAGTCTGCTAAAGCTGTTTTGATGATGGTTGAACACACAAATCTAACTAGATAAGAGGAGGAGAATTATGAGACCAGTGTATATGGTGTCCGGTGGCATCACGAAATTCGCCAAATCCACACCGAAAAAGGACTTCCGTTATATGGCCAAAGAATCGTTTGATCAGGCTATGGCCGATATACCAAACTTGAGTCTAGACCAGATTGACGGCTCAGTCATCGCCTATTTTTCGGATCACTTTACCCGTCAATTGATGGCAGGAATTATGGTTCATGATTATTTGGGACTTACCCCGAAGCCTTCCAAACGAATCGAGTCGGGTGGAGCCACGGGAGGAATGGGCTTTCAAACAGCTTGGGAGCAAATTGCTAGTGGACGGATGAACGTCTGTGCTGCGGTTGGCTTTGAAACGATGTCCCATGTAAATACCTGGAAGGGAAATGAGTTTATCGCCCTAGCGTCCGATGTTAACTTTGATTACCCCGTCGGCGGATTTTATACGGGCTATTACGCGATGATGGTCAAGCGGCATATGCATGAATTTGGTACCACGGAGCGGCAACTTGCGGCGGTCTCCGTTAAGAATCATGGCAACGCACTGCATAATCCCTATGCCCAGTTCCCCGCGGAACTTACGATCGAAGATGTCCTCAACTCCGAAATGGTGGCAGATCCCTTGAAACGGTTAGATATATGTGTCATGTCCGACGGAGCGGCTACCGCCATTTTAGCTTCAGAAGAAATGGCCTTTAAGTTAACGGATAAACCGATCCTGATTAGTGGCGTGGGAACGGGAACGGATGCCATGCGTTTATCGGATCGTCCCTCGCGTGAAGTCATCCTTCTTGACCACGAACGCGCAGAGGATTATAAAGACTTGAAATACCCTGGGGTCCATTCCTTCAGGGGAGGCCGAGTTGCGGCAAAAGAGGCCTACAAAATGGCAGGGATCGAGAACCCGCTCGAGCAGCTTGATTTCGTGGAGCTTCACGACGCTTTTACCTCTTCGGAAATTCAAACGTATGAAGATTTAGGGTTGTGCAAATATGGAGACGGTGGGAAATTTGTAGAATCGGGAGCAGCCAATGTCAACGGAAAAATGCCGGTGAATCCTTCAGGTGGACTGTTAGCCTGTGGTCATCCGGTGGGAGCAACGGGCTTGATGCAATCCGTCTTTGCTCTTTGGCAATTGCAGGGGACCATCGGAGAACATTTCGGCGGAGACGATACGTTGCAAATCAAAAACGCCAAACGAGGTTTGATTCATAGCCATGCAGGGACGGGTACGTATATTACCTGTAGTATTCTCGAGAGGGGGTTCTAAATTATGAGTGAAAAGAACGTTCCAACGTCAGTTAAGATGGAAGAAGTGGAACAAGGATGTGTACTTTATAACGTAGATCCCATCGTCATGAAATACCACTATGAAGTGGATTATATTCATAGCTATGCCCAAGACTCGCCCTTTTTTGAAGGTTTAGCCAAAGGAGAGCTCAAAGGAAGTAAATGCACAAAGTGTGGCGGTACGTTTGCGACCCCGAGGAGTCACTGCATGACCTGCGGAGCGGAGACAGAGTGGATGGAGCTACCCTTAACAGGGAAAGTGCATACCTATACAACGTGTTATTTCGGAGGGCAAGAATTCCTGTCAGAGACTCCCTTTACCCTCATTATGGTCGAGTGGCCAGGAGTTGACACACTGTTTTTATCCCGTCTGATCGGAGTAGCTCCGGAAGATGTGAAAATTGGCATGGATATAAAGGCAAAATTTAAACGATTGAGCCAGTTCAAACCCACTGACGTCTATTTTGTCCCCGCTTGATGGCATCTTCTCTAGCCCTTCTTCCCATGCAAAGGGTGGTTCACTCATTAAGTTAGAATTACAAGTGGAGCAAACTGTGGAAATAAGCTTACGGGCAGACTTGCTACTTCAGATTGATTAGGATGTACCAGAGTCTGCCTCTCTGTATTGCTGGTTTGGATGGAGTAGGGGGGTATAAAGAGATGAGCCAGTGTCTGGAAATGACGTTTCGGGCGATGATAAGCTCAATTAGTGATGGTATCTACATTACCGATTCGGAAGGGTACTGCACTGCTCATAATGAAGCTTTTCAACGTATTACAGGGATTCCAATAAATGTTGTGGGGCGGAACGTTAGAACACTTATAGACGATAATTATATATCAGAATCCGCGTCTCTTGACGTTATTCGTAGCGGACAGCGTGTGTCTAAGGTGACTCTATTTCCAAGTGGTTGCGAGGCGTTAGTAACCGGAAATCCGTCTTTTGACGAAGAGGGCAACTTGATCAACGTAGTTTGTGAAGTGCGTGACTTAAGCGAACTTAACGCCTTAAAGGATGAATTAAAACGTGCTAAGCAACTCAACAAGCAATACAGAGAGATTATAAGAAACTATAGTCCTGAAGTGCCCGATGTCTCGCAGAAAATAACGGTACGCGACCAAAAAATGCAAAGCATCTTGGCCGAACTGCCTAGAATTGGAGATTCTGACGCAACCGTACTGATCTACGGTGAGTCAGGGGTAGGAAAAGGGTTAATTGCTTCTTTGCTCCACGAACACAGTAGTCGTAGCAATAAAGGGAAGTTTATAAAAGTGGACTGCAGTGCCATTCCCTCCTCATTAATTGAATCAGAATTGTTCGGTTATGAGGGAGGGGCATTTACAGGGGCAAGACGGGAGGGTAAATCGGGGTTGCTGGATCAGGCAAACCATGGTACAGCCTTCTTGGATGAGATCGGTGAGTTACCCCTGTTTCTCCAGGTCAAACTGTTGAGTGTTTTACAGGACCATAAAATACTGCGCGTCGGAGGAACTGTGCCGCTGGCGATGGACATTAGGTTCGTCTGTGCCACCAACCGAGACCTAGAGAAGATGGTGGAAGAGGGGACGTTTCGTAAGGATCTTTATTACAGGCTTAATGTGATACCTGTCGTTATTCCGCCTCTGCGGGAACGAAAAGAGGATATATTTGGGTTGACCTTATCCTTCTTAGACAGATTTTGTAAAAAATATCATCGCAGTTTGAGTTTTGTCCCGGAAGCTATGGACAGTTTATACGAATACTCATGGCCTGGCAATGTACGTGAGCTGGAGAACGTCGTGGAACGATTGGTCGTCCTTAGTCAGACTGGCCTAATTGAGAAGGCAGATTTGCCAGAGAAGATTCGGCGGGCGAATCAGGCTGTGATTCTGTTGGATACCGACCCTGCACGTCCTAAAGAACGAAAAATAATCCCGCTGAAAGCGGCAGTGGCTGTTACAGAACGGTTACTAATTGAAGGAGCTCTCCAGCAAAACAATCACCTCGGTCCAGCCGCACAGGCCCTCGGTATCGACATCTCAACCCTTTTACGCAAATGCAAGAAATTAGGAATATCGCGAGTTGCAGAGTCGGCGGAAATGCGGCTCAGTCTGAGGGAGGTTGAAATTGACAAATGACAAAAGTAATAAGTCTAGATGAAGCAATCAGTAAGATTGAGAATGGGATGACCATCATGGTCGGAGGGTTTATTGGATGTGGAGCACCCGGACAACTACTGGAAGGAATTTGTCGGAAAGAAACAAAAGAACTGACCCTCATTGCTAATGATACGGGTATTCTCGGAGATGCGATGTCTCAACTCATCGTACAACGATGCGTTAATAAGTTAATTGCCACCCACATTGGCACGAACAAAGAAACTGGAAGGCAAATGTCAGCCGGCGAACTTGAAGTAAAGTTGGTACCCCAAGGTACGTTAGTCGAGCAGATTCGGGCAGCGGGTGCGGGTTTAGGAGGAATTCTAACTCCAACTGGGATTGGAACGATCGTGGAGGAAGGGAAGCAGAAGCTTGTTGCCAACGGTACTGAGTATCTTCTAGAGCTCCCAGTTCGCGCTAATATAGCCTTATTAAATGCCTATAAAGCGGATAAGGCTGGAAATCTTGTATATCGTCGTGCTGCTCGGAATTTTAATCCTTTAATGGCAATGGCTGCTGATTTAGTTATCGCTCAAGTAGATCATATCGTTGAAATCGGGGAAATCGACCCTGACGAAGTTATGACCCCCGGTATCTTTGTGGATTTTTTAGTTCAGAAACAGCCACAGGAGGTGACCAACCTTGGATAAGGAAGCAAGGATAGAGTGGCTAGTAAAACGAGTAGCTCAAGAATTTAAAACCGGAGATGTCGTCAACCTAGGAATTGGAATTCCCACTAAGGTTGCAAACGCCCTGCCAGATGGGATAAAAATTATTCTACAGTCAGAGAACGGCTATATGGGTGTTGGTCCTATTCCGGAGGCAGGAAAAGAAGATCCTGATACGGTTAATGCCGGGGGGCAATATGCTACCATCTTACCGGGTGGTTGCAGCTTTGATAGTGCCATGTCTTTTGCCATCATCCGGGGCGGTCATGTTGATGCTACAGTGTTAGGAGCTCTTCAAGTGGATGAGGAAGGAAATCTAGCAAGCTGGATGATTCCGGGCAAGATGGTACCTGGAATGGGAGGAGCAATGGACCTTGTAGTCGGTGCACGCCGAGTGATCGTAGCCATGGAGCATACTGCTAAAAATGGCGGCGCAAAGGTTCTGAAAAAGTGCACATTGCCTTTAACGGCGGCAAAACAAGTCAATCTTATTGTCACAGATATGGGAGTTATCGAAGTAACCCCCAAGGGTCTGGTTCTCAAAGAGATTGCACCAGGATTAACCTTCGAGGAAGTGCAAGCCTGTACAGAGGCAATTTTGATTACACCAGAAAAGGCCGCAGTATGATAAAAAAATGGAAAATGATTCAAATCCAAGTGTATCCAAGATTTTGGGATATCTAGAATGTATTTACGGGGCGAAGGTGGTTTACAGGAAGAATAGAAAGGAAGGTATTTATGTGCGTAGATGAGTACCGCAACAAGTGTGTTTCTGCCGATGAAGCTGTAAAAGTGGTCCGCAGTGGAGACTGGATTGAATTTTCCTGGGCGGCAAGTATGGCAAGCCTATTAGAAGAAGCTTTGGCTCGGCGAATGGATGAACTCCAAGATGTGAATATACGCGGGGCCGTGCTCCTAAAGCCGTTAGAAATTTTGGATAGGGACCCAATGGGGGAACATTTCACCTGGAATAGTTGGCATCTCAGTGGGCGAGAGCGAAAACTAGTTCAAAACGGTCAGGCATATTACATCCCTA
>JAJYAS010000262.1 GCA_021779415.1 Bacillota bacterium | reverse complement strand
TTGATGAGTTTCTTTTTGCTAAACCAAATAAAAACAGAACCTATTGCCAAAAATATTGAGATGAATCCCATCTCGTTCCAAAATCGTTCTTGCATTCGGATAGACCAATCGTTTATACCATGATAGGATAACCAAATTGCAATCACGCTGAACAATGCACAACAAGAAGACCATAAGACCGTATTCGAGTAGTAAACTTTTTTAGCCTGCAATATCTTCAAAAAAGAAATCCACCTCCCAAACTGTAATTTTAAGTTTACTCTATAATTGTTAGCCCATGGTTAATTAAATGTGAAGCATTTATGAAAATTAGTTTAAGAAGTTTTAGGACCTATAGCGATTAATGCAATATTTTTCTTTGATATGTATATTGGGCGCCGTTGACATGGAAGTATATAAGTGAGAGTATTGCTTAATTGGTTAGGGAGCATAACTTGAGAACAGGGGGCAATATTAATGTCACTCGGCAATGCTAAAAGAACTGCTAACAGAGAAAAACGCAGAGAACTCAAAGAACAATTAGACCCTGAAAGAGAGGTTTTAAAAGATAAAAAATTTATTAAAGAAGAAGTTAATCGAAGACTAGTCTCGGGGATTACAAATGATAACTTAGAGTATGACTCTCTTTATAATTATGAAAAGGCAAGTTTAAATAAGGACTCCGATTTATTGAGCTTGCTTTTTCATAGAATGTTTTTTTATAGATTGAATGAGAACCTCTCAGGATTAACATGCGACCATACCCTTCGTTTGAGCCAGCAAATTCTTACTCAAATGCAGTTTAGTCGAGGAAAAATAAACGAAATATTTGAGGTATTTAAAAAAAATGGGGGACATTGTGATTGCGAGATTATCTACAATGTTGAGAGTCAATTAATCGGTAAATAACCCCGAGCTATTTTAAAGTTAATACGGAGCCAAATACAATGAAGATAGAGGTTGGGATATCCAAAAAAGAACAAGGCGTTTCGCGTGTTAACGCGGAGCACCTTGTTCGAGAGGGGGGAGAGCTCTCTTATTAGGGGTTGACTTTAAATTTTTGAATTTCTTTGGTTAAGTTCATCGCCAAATTATTTAGCGCTTCAGCGGTTGTGGCAACGTGTTCAACGGCACTTGATGTCTGTTGCATTGATGCAGTGACCTCTTCAGAAGCTGCCGCCGTTTCTTCAGAAACCGCGGAGATATTTTGCAAGACCTCAACAATCTTACTGCTGTTTTTCGAGGCTTCTTTCATATCATCCGTGTTTTGCTGAATAATTTCATTGATAGTGTCAATCGCCTTGGAAATGGCTGAAAACGACATATCGACATCTGTTACTGCGGACATTTGTGCGACAGTTTGGGTTTGAACTTCCTGCATAACTCCAACGGTATGTTGACTTTCTTTTTGAATATCTAACACAATTTCGCTGATACCATTGGCTGAATTGGAGGACTGCTCAGCAAGTTTTCGTATTTCTTCAGCAACTACGGAAAAACCACGACCCGCTTCTCCAGCGCGCGCTGCCTCAATTGAGGCGTTAAGGGCAAGAAGATTTGTTTGTTCCGAGATCATAGTGATGGCTTGGAGAATCGTACTAATGGCCTGTACTTTATTATTTAGGAGGGAAATCACATTTTCAATTTTGTCAATGGCGGTTCTGTTGGCCTGCGCTTTGGAAGTGAGCTCTTGCACAGAGATGATTCCTCTGTGATTGGCGTGGGCGACCTCTTGGGAGGCTTGTAACATATTATCGCTGCTGATGACTAAGGACTGGAACTTAACGGATAATTGCTCCACGAAAAGGGATCCTTGTTCAGCTTGAGTCGCTTGGTCGGAGGCTCCACTGGCGATTTGACTTACGGTTGTTGACACTTCTTCAGCAGCGGCACTAGTTTCTTCGGCGGTACTGGCTAAATCATTGGCCGAAGTACTGACGTGTAGGGAGATGTTTTGAATGTTTTTCATTAAAGCTCCCAGTTCTTCGACCATTTCATTAAGGGTGGAGGCTAGGATTCCTGCTTCGTCTCTGGAGGTCAGTTTGCAACGTACTGTAAAATCGCCACTCCCAATTTTTTGGGTTTCTTCAACTAACGAATTTAAGGCTTTTGTAATAGTACTGGCAAAGAGAATCCCGACGATGATGGCGAGTATAGCTAAAAGTAGTGAAGCTATAGCTGTGTGCAAGAGAATTTGGGAGGTTGCAGCACGGATTTCATCGTAATTCATCACACCTACAAATTTCCAGCCGGTTTTCTTAAAGGTATCAAACGAACCAAAACGTTGAATCTCGTTATCTGTAAAATCAACGACTCCGGAGGGGTGGGTTTCTAATCCGGTTTTGAGTTCAGGATTCGAAAGATCTTTTCCTAATTGGGTTTTGTCCGGGTGCACCATGATTTTGTTAGATTTATCGAGCATGATTACATAACCTTGCTGACCGATTTTCATTTGAGAGATAATTTTAGTGAGAGAATTCAAGGAAATATCGATGCTCATGATCCCAACAAGAGCATTCGTTTGAGGATTGTAGACAGGCTTAGCGACTGTGATCGTAAGCTGGTTAGTTCCGGCATCCACATAGGGATCAGTCCAAATGATTCCCTTTGCCTTCTCTGCCTGAGTATACCAAGGACGGGTTGTCGGGTCATATCCACTAGGGAGTTGAGTTTGAGGGTACAGAATCATACGCTTGTCAGGGGTGCCAACATAGACGTTCAAGACATCATTATTAGATTCCTTGTAGGCTTTAAATACAGCAAAGGCTTGAGATCCGTCGTTTCCTGCGGTCATGCCAACTACGCTTGGATCTTTGCTCAAACGGTCAACATCCTGCTCAATACTCTTCATAAACATGTTCGTCGTTTCTTCGACTTTAGTAACGGATTGAGCTGTGGATGTTTTGAGTTCTGAGGTGAGAACTGAATTGGCATTTTCATAGCTATAGAGGCCTAGAATGGACGTAGGGAGTAATGACAAGACTAAAATCAGACCAACTATTTTGCGTTTCATAGATCCTTTCATTTCTTCTCCTCCTTTTCTCTAGACACTGATTGTTTGACTAGGCATAACAATATGATGTCTTTATCTTACACGATAGTTCTACATCCAATAGAATTTATCCTTTTTTGAAGATATGTAAATTATTTTGTCGAATCTAGCATTTGGTTAAGGAGTTGAACCTAGAGAGATTCCATAAGAATGCTTAGAACGTGAGAAATAATATTTCAAGAGAGTGGTGAACGATTATGCCCTTAGTCTATTCTGCTTTTGTACCACATCCTCCGATTATTGTGCCAGAAATAGGTCGAGGAGAAGAAACCCAGTGCGCTGCAACCCTTGAGGCGTATCGCCAAATTTCCAAAAATCTCGTTGAAGCTCGGATTGAGACGGTGTTACTCATCTCACCCCATGCGACTCTTCTTCATAAGGGGGTCACACTTCTTGAGGAGGACGTGATTTGTGGAGATTTTGCCTCGTTTGGTGCTCCCCAAGTGAAGCTTTCTTTTCCTGGGCATAGCCAATTGACTGAGGCTTTGGCCTCCGAACTGCCTGAGGCTATGCTTCACTCGGAAAAACTGGATCATGGTGCGCTTGTTCCTCTTTGCTTTTTAAGGGAAGCAGGTTGGCAGGGAAACCTTGTTGTGATGAGCATGCCAATGGCCTATCCGGAGATGTATGGACAAAAAATCGCACACACCCTTAAAGCCTTTCCGGAGAGAAGTGCTCTGATCGCCAGTGGAGATTTGTCTCATCGCTTGAAAAAAGAGGGTCCCTATGGACTCCATCCCTCGGGTCCGCAATTTGATCAGCTAATCGTCAATTCTTTATCCGGAGATCCGTCCCAAATTCAGCATATTCCTGAGGACATGGCTGAAGAAGCTGGGGAATGTGGTTGGCGCAGCCTCAGACTGGCCTTAGCCGTTCAGGAAGGAATGCCTAGAGTTCTTTCCTATGAAGGACCCTTTGGTGTAGGATACCTCGTCGCAGAACTCTATCATGCTTCATCGTTACCCTCTTGGGCTCGACTCTGCTTGGAAACGTATTTAAAAGTAGGAAATACCCATGGACTCACTCCACCCACCGAGCCAGACTTCCAACTACGGCGTGCCTGTTTCGTTACCCTCAAGAAAGACGGGGAATTACGAGGGTGTATCGGAACGACAGAGCCTTGGCGAGAGAATCTAGCCCAAGAAATTGAACACAATGCGATCGCAGCGGGAACGGAAGACCCTAGATTTTGGCCCGTTGAAAAAAACGAGCTTGCTTCGCTTACCTTCTCGGTCGATATCCTTGGGGAAATGGAAAAAATCCAAAGCCTTGAGGACCTTGATCCCTGGCACTACGGTGTCGTTGTCAGGGGACGAGGGCGAACCGGCCTACTTCTTCCTCACTTAGAGGGCATTAATACGGCGGTAGAACAAGTGAGCATCGCTAAACAAAAAGCAGGCCTTGGACTTGAGGAACCAATCGAAATGTGGCGCTTCGAGGTTGTCCGCACCTTTGAATAGAACTCTTGAGAAAGGAAGGTGAGTCAAAATTAAAGAAGCAATATTATACCAAGAGCTGGAAAGGGGCCTATTCAAATGCGCTGTATGTAATCACAGATGTACAATTGCAGAGGGTAAACGAGGAATTTGTGGCGTTCGGGAAAATCGCCAAGGGAAACTTTACGCTTTGAATTATGGAAAAACCATAGCTTTGCACGTAGATCCAATTGAAAAGTAACCCCTTTATCACTTTTTACCCGGAACAATGATTTATTCGTTAGCTTCAGTTGGCTGTAATTTCCGTTGCTCCTGGTGTCAGAACTGGGAAATAGCGCAAAGTCCAAAACCCAGCAAGCCAATCGAGGGCATCGATATTTCTCCGGAAGAACATGTTAGACGAGCTCTTGACTATGCATGCCCTTCCCTTGCCTATACTTATTCTGAACCGACAATTTTTGTGGAGTATGCTCTGGATACTATGAAGTTAGCCAGAGAAAAAGGGCTAAAAAATGTTTGGGTGACCAACGGTTATATGTCGAGAGAAACCATCGATACAATTCTTCCTTATTTAGATGCTGCTAACGTCGATTTTAAAGGACCCGATGATGGTGTTTACGAAGGCTATTGTGGCGGTACGGCCGAACCTATTATGGAAAACCTAAAATACCTTCACGAAGTGGGAGTGCATCTCGAAATCACCACCCTGGTCGTGCCAGGAGTAAATGATAAGCCCAGTCAACTCGAAATGATTGCACAATTTATCGCTACGGAACTTAGTCAAGACGTACCTTGGCATGTAAGCCGATTTTTCCCCTCATGGAAGATGATGGACACCCCAATTACCCCTGTGGAAACCTTAGAAAGGGCCAAGCTTATAGGAAAAAATGCGGGATTAAACTACATTTATGTCGGCAATGTTTAGACGGGAACAAGGGGACATAGTTAATGGGAAAGGGATGTTAAATTTAGACATCTTCGTTTAGACATCTTCGGTTAAAAGAGGAGAAAGTTAAATGCGACTTAGAAAAAAGAGGTGGGCTAAGCCCGAATTGGAAAAAGATTATAAGGTCCTTTTTACCCCTTCGGAGCACGAAGGGAAATGGAAGGACCTCTTCGGCAATGATCATCCAATCCATCTGGAATTGGGATGTGGAAGAGGTCGTTTCATCAACCAACTTGCAAGGATGAATACAAATATCAACTACATTGCGCTTGATGCCCACAATGAACTTTTGGTTCAGGTCTTACGAAAA
>JAJYAS010000261.1 GCA_021779415.1 Bacillota bacterium | reverse complement strand
CATGACAGGAGTCATGGAAAGCAATTTTGGCCTTTATCTCGTGATCAAATTTCAGATCGCCTTTGGCTAAAGCTTCAGCGGCCACCTCAGAATAATGCTTGATTTCAAAAGGATAGTCAATCCCTTTCTTACGCGCCAATCCAGCATAAAGCTCTTTCCAGGCGAGCCCACAGGCTGGACAGGAAGTAACGATAGTTTTCGCACCGCGCTTTTTCGCTTCGGCTACATTATGCTCGAAAATTTCTTCAAAGAGATCCCACTTACCTGCTATCTTCATTGGAATACCGCAGCAGGCTTCATCAGTGCCCATATAAGTGAAATCAATTCCCGCTTTATCTAGAATGCGCGCGGTTGATATAGCCACATCACTATTCACCATAGATGCTGTGCACCCGGCAAAGTAGAGTACATCTGCTTTTTCTTTTATCTTAGGCTTAATCTCTTCTGGAATCCAGTCCGCTCTTTTTTCCCGTTTACCGGCCCAGATATTCTTTTCTCCTCGTAGGGATGCAGCCATCATTTCAAAAGGCGGGAAGGTCATACGTTTTTCTTCCGTAATTAACTTACCGCGCATAGCCATCCAGTTATGCTCGACAGGAATGTTTAGCTGGCAACGGGTATTGCATACCTCACAAGTGGTGCACAATAGAAACTTATTAACCATTTCCTGATCAAATTTTTCCCGTCCCGCCAGCACCTCTCTCAGGTAGGCGTATTTACCGCGGGGAGAATGAGACTCCCAACCACGGCCCGAGAACTGTTCACAGGTAGAGACACAATAACCGCAACGGGCACAGGCTGTGGCAAAGAAGGCTACACTCCCCGGAATGCCGTTTTTCTCTTTGGTTCTTTCCGAGAGGTCACCTGTGGGAGCGGTAGCGGCATTGGCAATGGGGCGAATTATCGGTTCAAAAGCAGAAGCCAAGCCCATAATTAGATTGATAAAACCGGAACCAATGACCTTGTTTGGATTAAATAAGTTCTCAGGATCCACCTTGGCTTTATAACTGGTTAGTTTTTGGTAGCGATCTACACCAAAAACGTTCTTGGCTTCACCTTTGAAATACAGGCCTGTGGAGTAGGCAGTACCATCGTATTTCTTGGCAATGTTAATTACAGACAGGGCCAAGGCATAGGCTGGGTTGAAGGCCAATGAACGTTCATCATGTGGAATAAAACCTAGGATCGTTACTTTATCACCTTTACCCACCATACCTTCCGCAATAAAGGGCTGTTTGATTTTCTTGGCAATATCGTTTAAAACATCCGTCAGGTTTTCCGTAGGCACAATAACTTCCGTGGTAATAATGGAAGGCCCAAGCCGTTTTAAGCGCATCGGGGCAAAACGCAGGTCCCATTCGTGCTCAGCTGCTTCAGAAGATAATTCTTCACCCCTATTGGCCTTGACGATTCCTACCAAAGTAGTATCGATGGCTAAGCGGCGATTTTCGGGATAAGCTATGATCATCACATAAGCTTCCGGTAGCCGAGGAGTTGCATGCGGATTAGCTTCCTCGTAGGGATGGCCGTGTTTGTGGGGTAGTTTTTTCTTCAACCGCAGAGATTCCGGATTGAGAAAAGTGATGGACCATATGAGCAATTTTTTTTGTGATATAGCCTTTAGTGCATCCCCTAATGTCTTGGAGTCTTTGAACGCAAAGGCCCTGTGCACCTCTGACGTCAAATCACGAACTCTGAGAGTCACTTCGGTAATGATTCCGGTGATACCCTCGGCATCCGCAATATAATTGGCCAATTCCTGACCGCTAAAATTCTGTAATTCTCCCGAGGGCATAACCACTCTGGCCGCCAAAACATTTTCCTTAAACTGGCCGTACTCATAAGACCCAAATCCAGATCCACCTTGAGCTAACCAACCTCCAACGGTTGAGGCAGGCAGGGAGGTTGGATAAAGACGCAAATCCAATTTATTTTTGTTGATTTGTTTTTGCAGTTGTTCCCAAATAATACCCGGCTGAACGCGGACTAGTTTTTGTTCGGAATCCACAGCGATAACCTTGTTCATACCGCTCAAATCAACCACAACAGCCCCCTTGGCTGGTAAAACACCACCGTAACCCGATGTGGCAGAACCTCTTGGTACAAGTTGAAGTTTTTCCTGCACAGCAAGCTTGACCAATTGAACTATTTCTGTTTCTGTCATGGGTCTGACTACCGCACCTGCAATCCCAACCGGTACAAAGGGCTTAATTAGGGGAGGGAGGGCTCCGACGTCATATGAATATAGTTTCCGTTCAATTCGATCTACCTTCATTCTGTCGCCAAAAATCTGTTGTAGCCGAGAAGCAACTTTTTCATTTACGACTGACATACTCTTCACTCCTAGCTTTTTGTTTAATTGCATTAAGTCCGCCACAGCTATTTGAACAAGAAATCTCTTTCACATTAGGTGGTATAGGTTCACCTTTACTGAAACCATAGAAATTGGGTAAAATCCGGGAACTAGGGCACTAAGTGACCATTCCTGCGCGCATCTATTTCCCCACCCCCCTGGGTTGGGGTTTTGTAGCTTTAGGATACATTAAAACATTAGCTTGGTCAATAAGTATTTTTAAATTATCTACATTTATTATCTTATTTCGACATTATGGATTTTGTGCCGTATGCTGAGATATTGGATGACGATATTGTTGCTGTTACATAGATCAAAAAGCCGGCATCCTCTTTTTAGAAAGGATACCGGCGAAATAGTCTATTTTATTGATTAAGTTTCATTAGCGTTGCTATCGCTCTGTTCAGCACAACCTGAAGATCCTCCCCCTCTTCAATTGCATCGGTCATACAAGTATTTGCATAACGTTGCGCGACAATAACAGAGACTTTATGTACGGCAGAACGAATAGCGACGAGCTGTAGAAATATCTCCTCACATTTTTTTTCTTCCTCCATCATGCGTTCAACCCCTGCAATATGACCACGTACTGTTTTAAGACGAGTAATAATCCTTTTTGTTTCCGCCGGGTCTACATTTTTCTTCAAAGGTCTCTCTCCTTCTCACAAGCCTAAATATACCCTCCCCCCCTGTGTGGGGATTTATTCCTTTTAGAATACAACTTTACGATAAGAAGGTCAATATACTTATATTATCATTTATTCCAAACCTGCTCATGCTTTAAAATGATTTTTGTACTATAATGAATGATGAACAGAGGAGTGATACTTATGGAGGATTTATCCAAGCTGCGAGACGAAGATTTGATCCGACGTATACAAACCTTGTCCGAGGAACTTGAAGAATTAGAAGAAGAAAAAGGTTTCGTCTTGAGGCAGACCGGACTACATCTCCCCGGTCACGTCGTCAAAAAATACGAGTCCCAAACAACCGCTTTACAAGAATCCATCTCGGAGCTTAAAGCGGAGTTAGGGCACCGTAAGTAGGTAAAGAAAACTTGGCTAGCGCCAAGCTGGCCATGGATAGCCAAGTGTCCCTGTAGCCAAGGATGGCGAAAACAAAAAATATATTGTAATATCAAAATAACTGGGTCCTCACTTTATTGAGGACCCAGTTATTTTAGGTTCGATTCATTTTATATGTTACAACCTATACAGCCAGTACAATGGCTCAATAGATCACATGAACTGCACATCTCAGCCTTGTCACTTGCTATGACGCAATAAGTACCTTCAGCTTTCCAACAAGCTTTTGCTTCGTTCACCTCAACTGGGCTACTTTGCTTAGCCCCCCCAGTGCAATTACGCTTAAACCAACAAGAATACATAGAAGTCAGGTACTTTACCCCCGCAATGTTCAAACCTTTTTTATGCATGAGGTCTTTAATAAACTTGAGCCTTTTAACGTCATTACTCGAATACTTTCGTTGGTAACCTTTCCGATCAGGATGTATAAGGTCATTTCGTTCCCACACCCTCAGTGTCTCCGGATGTTCTTGTAGCAATTCTGCCACAGTGCCTATGGTATACAATCCCCTATCTTCATCAAACATCGATTTCCACTTCCAAAGTAGTTTACTCAAGCGTTATCTGCACGATACACTCTTATTTTTTTACTGAAAAGTTAAATTTAGATGCTGAAGAAACCTCAGTGTCAATATGACAACAAAAGATACCTCGTTTTACTGCATAATTTTCAATGGCCTTACGTAATGCGCTTACTCCCAGCTCGGCACATCGCCGTTCCTCCTCAGGTAAACTTTCTAAATATTTCAGCGCGTCCTGTTCGGAGATGGTCATTGCTTCATCAATACATTTACCCTTTGCCAAAACTGTTATTAGGCTACCTGCTGAAACAGCTGCGGTGCTACCAATCGCCACAAAAGTGATCTCAGTGATTATCCGAAACTGTACTCTAATATAAATCGTCAAAACATCCCTCGTATTGGGATCTTCAACCGTTCCCTCACCATCCGGATGCTGCATAGTACCAACGTTCTGAGGAGACTTTAATAGCTCCATAACTTTTTCTGAGTACAATTTTGCCCACCACCTATAGTTTTAGTTTATTTAATATTATTACTATATATTATCCTTAAGGATATATCAATAACTTTATTGATGTTTCGGACAGTGTAACGATAATTCCTTGAAGGAAAACGAAAAGAGACCAGGAGGATTTGCAGAAGTGCAACTCCTGGTCTTGGTTTAGCGGTCCTAGTTCGTAGGGCTTATTCGATGTATCTTAAGCTAAGTTTTTCTCACTTTGCTTTCTAATTTCGTCCGCTAAACGCTTGGCTATTTGATCAAAGATTGGTGATTGATAATCTTCGATTTTGCCAGCATCTGATAATTCCGCCAAAGTTGGATCCAATGGAAGCTCTCCCAAATAAGGAATGGAAGTGCGATCTGCTTCTTCCTGCCCTTGAGGTTTACCAAAGACTTCAATTCGTTTCGAGCAATCCGGACATTGTACATAAGCCATATTTTCAACCAAACCGTAGATGGGCGGTTTATAGTTTCGCACCATCTTAATTGCTTTTCGCACCACCATATTTGCCAGGGACTGTGGGCTTGTCACCATAACCACTCCATCAATGGGCAACGATTGGAATACCGTGATTGGAACATCTCCCGTTCCTGGTGGCAAATCAATCAACAGATAATCTAACTCACCCCAAATAACATCTGTATAAAACTGATTGACAATTTGAGTAATAAGTGGTCCACGAAGTATTACTGGATCATCCTCTGTTTCAATCATAAGATTTAAAGACATTACTTTAACTCCGCCACGACTTTTAGATGCAAGTATTCCCGCATTACTAACTCCTGCTTTTCCCGTCACTCCGAAAATCTTAGGAATACTAGGACCAGTAATGTCAGCATCTAAAATTCCTACCTTATATCCCTGACGCATCAGGCTTACCGCTAACATGCCCGTTACAGAGGATTTACCGACTCCCCCTTTGCCACTCATCACAGCAATGACCTTGTCAATATGACTCGCTTTTTGAGCATCTGTCAATTTGGGTTCATTCGAACAACTATCCGTAGTACAGGAACCTGCTGCTGAACAGCTATTACACGCTTCGCTCACGGTACTGCCTCCCTTTCTAAACATCAAAATTTACCCACTATAAGGGTTTATAATCCGAATCCATCTTACTCCCCTGATTCTTGCTTTGTCAAGCTTGTCCTTCTTTATTGAAATCCCTTCTTAGTGGTGCTGATGCCCGTGTTCATGCCCATGGTCATTTTGGCAAACGGATCCGGTACTTACAATCTGACCTTTGGCATACAAATTGGCCACATCAAGAACATTGCCGGA
>JAJYAS010000260.1 GCA_021779415.1 Bacillota bacterium | reverse complement strand
TTCAGTTCAAATGGGATTTTTTGTCCAAAACCGAAGCCTTTGGCAGCTGAAAGGAAATTCTTATCCCCTGCCTTGACCCCAAACGTGGCAAAATACGCGTTACAGGAGTCGGCCAACGCCATATTATAGTTAACCCAGCCAAATGCCCTGCCGTTTTGTTCGTTAATGACTTGTCCATTAATCATCGCCGATCCTGTACTATCATACAGATCAGTGGTATTTATCCCACTTCGAAATAATGAAGCAGACGTGACCACCTTCATGACCGAACCTGGCGGGAAAAGGGAAAAAGCACGGTTCTCTAAAGGTCTCTCCTGTTTACGACTAATGACAGTATTCCAATTTTGGTCAAGATTTGTGGGATCAAAACTAGGTTGGCTTACCAAAGCCAAAATTTCTCCAGTTCGTGGATCAAGGGCAACAACGGCTCCCTTTTTCCCTTTGAGTGCATTATAAGCAATGCTCTGCAAGCGCGTATCTAGGGTGAGCACCACATCATCCCCTTGGCGGGGAAGGGCAAAGAGCTGTTGAATCGTTTGGGTAGGCGTAGCTTTTTTGATTCCCAGCAACCAATCAGCCAAACTTCCTTCCAGACCGGCTGCGCCCAGTTTTACCGTTGAATAACCGAGGGCAGGCTCGAACAATTCCCCCTTGGGATACACCCGAACCTTCTTACCTTGGGAAGTCTGAGTTTGTGCTATTATTTCGCCGTTGCGATCAAAAATTCCTCCCCTAGTCACTCGGCTTTCCATGAGAATTAAGCGACGATTGGCCGGGTTTTCCAGCAAGGTATCCGCCTGAACAACTTGCCAATAGACTAAACCAAGACTAAGAATAAAGAAACTGAAGGCCATTCCAAGTGCTACTCGACGTACCCCTCGCATTATGTCGCATACTCCCTTCCCTTATTCTTGGCGCTGAGAGAACCTACCGCCGTGGCGTTTGAGATATTCAGCAACACGCCCAGCAAGATAAAGTGAACAAGAAGTGAACTTCCACCATAACTCACCCAAGGAAGAGGAATGCCTGTCAGAGGAAGTAGTTTAGTGACCCCGGCGAGAATAATTAATGTTTCTGTGCCTAGCAGAATCCCTATTCCAGCCGCTAAAATTTGTCCAAACCGGTCCTTAGCCCTAAGGCTTACCGCAAAGGACCTCATAACTACAATGAGAAAGAGAACTAGTATCGCCATGCCCCCGGCAAAGCCGAGTTCTTCAGCTATGACAGAAAAAATAAAGTCAGTGCTGGCCGCAGGTACGGTCGATGCCCCAATACCATTGCCTAACCCCGTTCCCAGAATTCTCCCGCCGCTTATGGCAAACAAAGATTGGGCAATTTGGTACCCACCACCTGTGGGATCTTGCCAAGGATTCAGCCACACCGCCACTCTGACGTGTACATGTGTAAAAAGCATATATCCTAAAGTTCCCGGCAGAAGAAAAATCGGAAGGGAAATCCATAGATAAAGGGACCGTTCGGTCACAACATAAAGCATGAGCACGAAGAGCGCGTAAAACTCCAAGGCAGTTCCGAGGCTTTTCTGAGCGGCTAAAAGGCCAAGCGCAAACGCTGACATTACGATGAACGGACCCAAAGTCCGCCAATCTGGTAACGAGAAACTTCCCAACTGCACTGTCCCTATTCGTAACAACTCTTCATTTTCTTCCAAATACGTTGCCATGAACAAAAGCAAAGCTAGTTTGACAAATTCTTCGGGTTCAATCCCGATTCCCCCGATATGTAGCCAACTCGTTGCTCCTCCTGCGGAATAGCCAAAAACTAAGGTCACCAGCAACAATCCAACCGCTAACAAGCCCCAAAGGTATCTAAAACTTCCTAACTGACGATAATCCCGAATTGCCCATAATACCACGTAAAAAATCAAAAGTCCGATATTTGCCCACCAGAATTGACGCAACCCTGCTTCTGGGCTAATGCGCACCAAAAACACAAGGCCTAAAGCCATGATGGCCTGAACTACTGGCAGAATATAGGGATCCCCCTGATAATGAAGAATTCCCTCCATCAAGCTCCCCACGAGGACAATGACCGTGAAAACAAGCGCTTGCCAAAGAATTTGGTTCTTGTTCCCGTCCCATTTCAGCAGGCTAAGTCCTAACCACATCATTCCTAAGATCAAAGCGCGGGAGGTTATACGTTGAATCATCGGCTTAGTCCAAAATACAGCACAAGGCTGTAAAGTTGTCCGGTGCACCCCGTTCTAGGGTAAGCTGCCGTAATCGTTCAAATCGTTCTTCCCATGAGTCCCGTTCAAGAAATTCCTGCGCAAGTTCCTGATTGCTAATCATATTGGAAAAACCATCTGTACACAAAAGGAAAACATCTCCTGTCTGTAAACTTATACTCCGGCAATCCACTTCAACCTCAGGATCCGCTCCCACAGCGCGCATCAGCACATGCCGTTGAGGATGTTTCTCTGCTTCTTCAAGAGATATCTCTCCTAACCGAACAAGTTCGCCAACTAACGAATGGTCCAGGGTCAAGGAAGTTAACCTCTCATCCCGCCAGAGATAAGCCCGACTGTCTCCAACATGAGCAATAGCAACCGAGGTACTGCGAACCAGCAAAACTGTCAGAGTAGTCCCCATCCCGGCATTTTCCGGATCAGATGTTGACGATTCATAAATAACTTGATTTGCTTGACGAAAGGCCTTTGATAGCCCATCTTCCAAGGCCTGATCCTCAAGTCCTACAAGCTTAAGAACCTCTTTTTCCAAAACATGTAAGGCCGTTGAAGAAGCCACTTCCCCAGCTCTATGCCCTCCCATCCCATCGGCCACAGCATAAAGCCCTTCTTCTTGTGACACTAGAAAGGAATCCTCATTGTTTTTTCGAATACACCCTTTTTCACTAAAGCTTAGTACTCTCATTTTGCCACCTCGAGTATTGGAAGGTAATGCTTCCAATTTTCACATAATCCCCAGCAACTAGTTGCACTGGAGAATGGATTTGCTCACCATTAACCCAAGTTCCATTCGTGCTTCCAAGGTCTTCCACAATAGCCTGTCCTTTTAGCAGGCGAAAAACAGCATGGTCAATGGATGCAAAGTGATCCGGCAAGACGATATCATTATGCTTACCACGCCCTAAACGCAGCCCTTTTGGATCTACTTTGAAAACACGTCCTCTGTCAAGCGTTTCTGAACCAGTAAGGACCTCCAAACGTCCAAATTCAGGAGTTGAACGTTGGAAAATTCCTTTGAACTGAAGATCTGCTAAAAGTGCCGTAAAAATCCGAAAGATAAATAGATAGATAAGGGCGACAAAGATAAGCCGTCCAAGGACCAAAACAAATTGCATATAACCCTCCGCACACTCTCCAATTATAGTGATTTTTGGATGACCAAAACACTTTGTCCGATTTGAATACGGTCACCCGGAGCGGTCGTCTGATGCGTAATTCTTTGACCATTAACAAAAGAACCATTTGTACTTCCCAAATCATCCAGCCACCAACCGTTTTCTTCGGAGGCAATCTTTAGATGCCGCCGTGAGACCTCTGGGTCATGAAGCACCAAGTCACATTGCGCATGGCGTCCAATGAAAACTTCCGCCTCCTGCAGCGAAAACGTCTGACCAACATCTGGTCCCTCTATGATTTCTAGAAAGTAATCCAAATTCCTTCCTGCCATGTCCTGGGCAAGTGAGTTTGTCTTGACACATTCTCTGAAGATCGTTGTGCTTTCACGCCAATTCGATTCATTTGTGGCGTCATTTTCTTTTTCTTCCTCACCCCATTCAACATCAATAGAATCATCAAAATCAACTTCGACCACCATTTCACGGGGATTTACGGACTCATCCGCATGTAATTCAATCGCTGGTTTCGATAAAAACGTATACCCATTGCGTTCTGCTTCCGCAAATAAGTATTTCGATAGTTCAATGAGAAACACGTCCCCAAAACTTGCCAAGGGCCCCCAATCACTGGGGTGGAGGTAAACCCGGTAAATATTCGGTACGTACACCTGTGATATACTGACCTGCTTATTTTTAAGCATCGCCTTCACAAGTTCTTTGGCGATCTCCACCGGTTGAAGTCGGGCTCCGCCTTTCTTGAAAGCCCCAGTAAATAGAAATTCTGCCATCCCCTCAAATCGGGCCAATAGGCTCATTATCACTCACCCTCCCATTGTCGACGAAGTTGACCGCAAGCTGCGTCAATATCCGTCCCCCGTTCTTCACGCGAAGAAACGGCCATCCCTGCATTTTCTAATACTTGGGCAAACCTCTTGATCTGTTCCGAGGTGGGGCGCTCCATTCCAGTTCCCGCCACCGGATTAACCGGAATCAAATTGACATGTCCTAACTGTCCCTTAAGCAATCTGACAAGGGCCTCAGCCTCCTCTTGCCTCGCATTCTCTGAGGTCAAGGCTACCTCGAAGGTGACACGCCGATGCGTGATTTGTGTGTATTCTTCGCAGGCCTCCATAAGAGAGGTTAAGGGATAGCGACGATTCATGGGGACCAACTGATCTCTCACCTTATCCTGAGTTGCATGGAGGGATATAGCCAATCCCACCTGAGGATTATCCTTAGCCAATTGAATTATTTTTGGTACGACTCCACAGGTAGAGATGGTCATCCGGCGCATGCCAATCGTTTGCCCATGTTCGTGATTCAAAAGTTGGATAGCCTTAAGAACTTGATCATAATTGAGAAGGGGTTCCCCCATACCCATAAAGACAATGTTGGTTACCTGAAAATCCGGATCTTCTTGACGCAATTCTCGAGTGATGTCCAAGACTTGGCTCACGATTTCTCCCGTGCTAAGATTCCGTCGAAATCCTTCCAACCCCGTTGCGCAAAACGCACAACCCACCGCACATCCAACTTGAGTCGAGAGACAAATCGTATGACGATCTCGTGTCATCTCACGCGCGTAATCCATTAAGACACACTCAATTGTCTCCCCATCGTGCAGACGGAACAAATACTTTCGTGTGCCATCCTTTGAACGTTGTTCGCGCACTCGTTCCAAAGGATGAAAGTGCAGGTGAGAACTTAAAGTTTTTCGGTCGACTTCTCCAATGTTTTTTATCTCGTCCCAGCTGCCTACAGCCTTTTGCTGGACCCATTGGAACAATTGGCTCGCCCGAAACCGTTTTAAACCCAACTCCTGGCAAATCTCAATCAGTTCTTCAAGTGAACAACCGCGCAATTCAATACTTTCCATATCTTTTATTATTCACCCAATTCATTCCAGTTAAACTTCTTTGTGTCGGAATTTTGCTAAGAAAAATCCGTCCATCCCATGGCGATGCGGTAAAAGCTGAAGCATCCCTTTACTCGCTTGTCGAATATCTCGCTCATCCTCAAGGGCAAAGGGTAACAACTCCACCAAATTGACCATTTCAAACTCTGGATGGGCAAAGCGAAATTTCTTGATGAGTTCGAAATTTTCTTCTGGTTCGATCGTACACGTTGAGTAGATTAAATCCCCCCCGATCTCCACGCAAGACGCTGCCCGTTCAAGGATTGCTAATTGAAGCAGGGGCAAATCCTTAAGATCTTGTTCTTCTTTCTGCCAGCGCAGATCCGCTCTGCGTCGCAGAACGCCCAAGCCAGAGCAAGGAGCGTCAACCAACACGCGCTGTTGGGAGCTTAGTTTTACTCCAGGCAAATCCCGAGCATCCCCCAACTGAGGTTGGATTATCCCAATCCCCAATCTTTGGGCCAACTGGTCAATGAGTTCGAGCTTATGCGGATGAATATCAAACGCCTGTATT
>JAJYAS010000259.1 GCA_021779415.1 Bacillota bacterium | reverse complement strand
AAGAACAACTTTAGTATCGCCTTCTTTCAGCATCAAGTAGAACAAATTTGTCAATATATATCCATCAGTCTGGCAATCGGGAAATTTATTTTTAAAGTATTCCGCATCGATCATTGTTCCCAAACAGAACAATTCCATAATTATTTCTTTCATCAAATCAAATGTTATAACCAAATAATCTGAATAAGACTCGACTTTGAACTTATGCCGGATAGCGGATTCAAAAAAAACATAGCCTTTGGGAAAACTATAAATGAACAATGAGAAGGGATCTCCAAAGTCACTTATATACTGGTTAAGCATTGGATATGATTGAGGCCGTTTATACCCAGAACATAATGCTACTTTGCATTCAGAATGCGACTGCAAAGTTTTTACCTTCCTCAAAATGCTATCACGATTCTCAACAACCTCATCATGATCAATTGTAATTACATACTTCCCTTTAGCTGCTCTTAATCCTATGAGTTTTGCATTTACGGGTTCGGTTTTGGGATTATTGAGGGAAATACAGTTATATCTCTTTGCTATTTCGAGAGTCGAGTCCTTCGAACCACCATCAACTACTAGTAGCTCAATTTTATCGCGGGGATATGATTGGTTCAAAATTGATTTCAGAACTAACGGCAATACATTTTCCGAATTAAATGTTGCGATAATTATAGATATCAAAGGCATGTTGTTATCCATATCTATGCTCTCCCAATCGTTTCATTGCGACAAGTCGATAATTTCAGTTAGTAACAATTGTAGCAAATATCCGCCATCAAATATACGGACTTCTAAAACAAGCCAAAGCTCATTGAATAGATAAATAACCATGAGGATTATTTCATAGAATTTCTATAAACACAATAACGGCGCTTTGCCTTTTCATGGATTCCCGAACAATTATACCGAGGTCGGTAATGTCACCCCGAGCGCAGTTTAAAGTTCATTTTGCTTCTTAGCGATCTCGCCGACCTGAGCTCGACGACCGGGGTGCTCAAAGCATTCAATGGGGTCCAGAGAGTCTAGCAGTTCGTGCATGGTGTAGTCTTTGTAGAGGTTGTTCCCCAGCGTAAAGGCACTCGAGAAGGCTATCGAAGAGTTCATGAAGGCATGGAACGGTGATCCTAAGCCATTCAAGTGGACCGCTCAGGCGGAACCGATTATCGAGAAGGTGAGGAAAGCGCACGGTGCGTTGCCTCCATCACCTACTCGGAAACCCCGACGCAAGAAAAGTATTGTTATTTGAGAGATGGACCACTAGATCAGCTTGCCTTGATTTGTCAACCTATCCAATTTGTCTTGTTCTCGTATATATCTCTTAATCTATTCCTCATCTCGCCCCACGGTCGATACATAGTACCCTCGACTCCAGAAATGGCTTCCTCAATATTTCCTCTTCAACTCAGGAAATCTATTGAACATCCTTATCGGCGATTTTCCCTTTACTGTTGCTACTACTTCTGATATCGCGTATTTCAGTGGTATCGCCACACACAGATGGACATGATCCGTACATACATGTCCTTCCAGAATACTCACTTTTAACCATAGATATAGCTTCTTTATTTCATCTCGTATCGCTTCTCCTACCTCTTTTGTAAACACTCCGTATCTGTACTTCGGTACCAACACTACATGGTATTTGCATTCCCATACTACGTATCTAACTTGAAATTGCTCATACTTAATCCTCCTTCGGCTTGGTGGGCCAAGGAGGATTTTATCTTTAACTACGGTATAACCTTTCAAGCTACCAGCATAGCTGGTAGATAATCGATCATTTTAGAAGTCGCTTATGCAGATTTCATTTTTTTGATCGCATAGGTAATAGCAAAAAAGCAGAAACAACAAATAAAAGACTGACACCCAAAAGCAGACCAAGTGCAATTTGAATCGAAGAATTATGAAGAAAGTAATAAATCAGCGCAGTCATCATAGCGACAATAAGAATAGCAGGAAAAATGAAGGAATACTTTTCTCTAGCAAGAAAGAAATTAAAAATCACTACTGTGATCGACAAGAATGTCATGGCCCAAGATATAATGGCTACTATTTGTCCACATCCTATATACTTGCTGCCATATAATATTCTGATTACATCTTCTCCAAAGAATGATAGCACAATGCTAATTAGTATAGAAGCCGAGCCTGTAATGATAGCGACACTAGCTAAATCTTTTGTTGAACTAACACCAGTTTCCCTATTTTTCAGCACTTTAGGAAACAAAATAGCTCCAAGAGATCCGGAAAAGAATAATGAAATATGTCCTATTGAAGACGCGGCTGAATAAAGTCCTGCCTCAGAAGGAGGCAAGAAATGCTTAGAAAAATAGATATCGACTGATAACAAAATGCCCGACAACCATGAGACTGCAATAGAGGGGATGATAAATCTTGTAATACTTTTCTTTAGGACCACTAAATCCACAAATTCTGTTTCATTCAATAATGAGCACTGCCTTAGATATATTTTTTCTTTCCTATTAGTATAAATATACATCGCAATCGCAACAATCAGAGAAGTAACTGCATCAGCCATTAAGGCGCCATAAATCGACAATGATAAATAATACAACAGTAACAAAGCTAAGATAATCTTTAAGAATGAAAAACTAAAATCCTTAAACGAAATCGGAACAAAACATTGTATCGCCTGAAGACGACCCGTATTATAAAGCATTGTAACACTAGAAGTAACACTTACTAGGTATATATAGAGCGGATAGTAACTATTCAATTTAAGAAACTGCAATAGATCTTTTGAAAGTAGCAGATAGATAAAGAGTAAGAATAGCAATACCGCTGCAATTATTTGCCTTGTTATATTGAGAACAAGAATTCTTTCTTTCTTATTCTTTTCGACATAAATCAAGGCTTTAGAAATTATCTGTGGAATTATTGAGAATATTCCGAAAAAGGAAGGACCTAAAGCCGCAACCGATGCTACAACAGAATAATTTGAAGGCCCAAGCTTTCGCGTAACCAGGATAAGAAATCCATAATTGACAAGTGAAGCAAAGTTTGATAAGACTAAAACGATCAAACCTGACCGTAAAAAAGTGTTCAACAAGTATATATCCTATAATGTTACAAGTTCAGAAGACTTTCTTGCCATTTAAGCATCTTCAAGAGTCCGTCCCATTTTGCTATTTTAGGAGACCATCCAATCAATTTCTTCACCTTATCGATATTGGCCACAAAATATTTTTGGTCACTCTTTCTAGGAGGCAGTTGATCATATTGGATCTCAATATCAAGCATTCTCCCTAATTCATAAAACAGCTCCAATATTGACAATGAATTATCTATTCCTCCTCCAATATTAAACACCTCGCCATCCACATTCCTTGTATTTCGCGCGGCGGCAATATATAAATCCGCCATGTCGGATGAAAATAACACATCACGAACTTGCTTCCCGTTCCCAGAAATTACCAGAGGGTTTGTAGATATACCATGCTTTATCTCGAGAGCTTTTTTCACAAACCATCCTATCCAGCCTTGATCGCTTGTGGCGAACTGTCGCCCCCCATACATTGATGAATGTCGAAATACTATCGTTTGAACACCATATATGCGATAATAGTCTCGCATATATTGATCCGCAGCACCTTTTGAACAGCCATATGGCGAGTGAAAATCCAAACTTAATAGCTCATCGAAACCATTCGGATAATCATTACAAACAAACCTCATTGATAGTTCAGAATAGCTTAGACCCTCAAGATCACCATAGACTTTATTTGTAGACGAATATATTACTCGGCATTTCGGTACATAATTTCGGACAGCCTCCAATACATTAAAGCTTCCAATAGTATTTACCTCAAAATCAAGCCGGGGATTTTCGATAGAAGATGTCATCGCCACTTGCCCAGCTAAATGAAATACTATATCAGGTTTAGCATTTTTTAATAGTATTTCAACATCATTTCGATTTCTGATATCACCTTGAATAAAGGTAAACTCGCCGATATTTCTTAGCCATTCAAGATTCTGGCATGCACCAACGCGAAACAGCGAATCAAAAACAATTACATCCTCATTCTCCTTAATCAGTTTTTCCGCTATGTTTGAGCCGAGAAAACCACAACCACCGGTAATGAGATATCTCATTTTAATCCCTCGATTATTTTGCGAATTCCTTCTCTTGGCTCAACATTAGGCAACCAGCCAATTCCCCTGAGCTTATCAATATTGACATTCACATCCATATTTTCATTAGAACGGTATGGTATTGCACCAAAATCAATTCTTGATTTTATTGATCCATATTTTTTTTCGAACTCATCAACTATTATTTCTACAAACTTCCTTATTGTAATTGACGCACCTGTCCCAAGTTCATACTCTTCAAATCCGATATCGGGACTTGGGCATTCTAGTATGGAGATAAAGGCCGAAACAACATCTGAAATATAGATAAAATCTCTTTTTTGAATTCCCAAAGTCATTTCTATTACAGGCACATTATTTTTTATTTTATTTATAATACCGGATACAAACTTGTCACTGCCATCACCTTCTCCATACATAAGCTCCAAACGAATATTTGCTACCCAAATTTTTGTCGAAGCATTCTTTAGCCACTCCACGAATTGGAATTTCGACAAGGCATAATCATTGACAGTTTTTGGAAGGAAGGTATCTGTATTAATAAATATCTTGGCACCAGAAAAAATCGCATAATCTAACAATCGGCAACCCAATAATACATTGCCTTCGATTAACTGCGCGTAAGAATAGCTTGACCTTCCATATTCACAGGCAGTATGAATGACTGCTTGAACATGGTTGTCCTCAAAAGCTTTTTCAATCTCCTTTTGAGTTATTCCATAAACCAAAATATCTGATCCCACTTTTGGATAAAAGGCATCCTTCACCCTGGTAAATACTAATACCCTAAATCCTAATGACACTAATGAGGATAAGATATGGCTTCCAAGATATCCAGATGCACCAGACAGTGCGACTACCTTATGCTCCATATTCATTTATTTGCCTCTGACAACACTGTTTCTTTGAAATGCAATCAGCGTCCTCCCATTCGACAATTTTACGAAGCGCAGTCGAAATATTCCAACGCGGGGCCCACCCTAAACGATTTCTAGCTTTACTGATATCAAGCTTCAAATACATTGCCTCATGAGGGTGACTGACTTCATCAAGTTCATAACCCTTGCTTCCAGGAATAAGTTGACATAACGTACTCACGATCCATTCAACAGATTTTGCATCAGAATCATATGGACCAAAATTCCACCCTTCAGCGTATTTACTTCCTTCAGTATATAATAATCGTGCAATAAGTATATAACCACTCAATGGCTCTAGCACGTGCTGCCATGGCCTAATTGCATTAGGTGAACGTATTTTTACTTTATTTTGTGAATATATTGAACGCAATATATCAGGAATCAGCCTATCTCTCGCATAATCGCCTCCACCAATAACATTGCCGGCACGCACAGTTGCCACAGCTGTATTATGAAATTTACCATAACTTGCTATATTAAAGTAGCTCTGCCTAAATGCATTTGTTACAAGCTCAGAACATGCTTTACTATTACTATATGGGTCATACCCACCCATCGGCTCATTTTCCCGATACCCCCAATCCCATTCTCGATTTTCGTAACATTTATCAGTTGTAACATTGATCACAGAGCGTATGTATGGATAATGCCGAACAACATCAAGCAAGTTTACAGTACCCAATACATTTACTTCGTAAGTCGATACTGGATCTTCATACGAGATACTAACCAGTGGCTGGGCAGCAAG
>JAJYAS010000258.1 GCA_021779415.1 Bacillota bacterium | reverse complement strand
CTTGTTCACACCGATCCAAATTTGTGTACTCTATGCCTTCATCAATTATTTGGATCGCTTCTTTGAGCCGGTCAATATGATGATGCAGAAGTTATCTCAGTTTCAACAATCGATGGTTGCTGCCGAACGAGTATTTGATCTATTAGATGATCGTCGGATGGCTCCTGAGACTGCATGCTGTACAGTGTCTCCTTCGATTCACGACGGTAAGATTGAGTTCAAAAATGTTAGTTTTTCTTACGACGCTTCCTTGAAAGAGGGGACAGATGTGTTGAAAAACATTAGTTTCACCGTTTATCCTGGACAAACCGTTGCTTTTGTTGGACATACTGGTAGTGGTAAAAGTACGATCGCCAATCTCCTCATGCGCTTCTATCCACTTACAAGGGGAGAGATCTTCATTGACGGCATATCTTTGTCCGAATTTTCCGCGACAGAGTTGCGCTCAAAGGTTGGACTTGTGGCTCAAGATCCGTTTTTATTCGTAGGGGACATCGCCAAAAATATTGCCCTTTATAGGTCAACCGTGAGCAAGCAAGACATATTAGAAGCGGCATCGTTTGTACAGGCAGATGAATTCATTGGGAAACTCTCGCAAGGATTTGAAGAAACGATTGGGGAGCGAGGTGCTACTTTATCGAGCGGTCAGCGTCAACTCATTTGTTTCGCCCGAACTATGGCGGGAAAACCGAAAATCCTTGTTTTGGATGAAGCAACTGCCAACGTTGATACGGAAACAGAAGAAGCAATTCAAACGGCCTTAGGAAAAATGCGCAAGGGTAGAACGACAATTGCCATTGCTCATCGACTTTCAACAATTCAGGATGCTAACCTTATCTTAGTCCTCCACAACGGGAAGATCGTGGAACGAGGTACTCATACTGAACTTCTGGTCAAAGAAGGGTTATATCACAAAATGTTTATGATGCAGCAGGGAACGATTGGGTGAGGGACGAGGTGTTCGTATGGAGGCAACCAGACAGTTATATTGGAATATTCATGGCAAGGGCATCATGTATCTTCTTGCACTAATTTCAGTGGTTATTTTTATAAGAGGAAGTTACAAAAAAATTTGGGGTTGGCAACAAGGCCACACGATCAACTATGATCACTTAGGTTTGAGATTTAAAATGTTCTTATCAGCCTTAATTAAGCATGATGAAGGAATTTTCAGGGGGACTTTTCGACGCCTCATGCATTTGGGAGTTTTTTATGGGTTTGTAATCTTGACGATTGGAACGTCAGTTATCGCCATTCAGGATCATTTTGGCATCCGACTTTTTTATGGAAGTAAGTATTTAATCCTTAGCTTGTTAATGGATTTATTTGGACTAATGGCCATGATTGGAGTTGGGATGGCTGCCTATAAACGTTATATTGATAAACCAGACCATGAGGATTACTCCTTTGATGACGGGTTCTTACTCATTCTTGTTTTTTTAATTCTTTTTACGGGTTTTGTATTAGAAGGTTTACGAATTTATTCAACACAAGATCCTTGGGCATGGTGGTCACCCATCGGTCTGTTTTTCTCAGAAGTTATTAACCTCACAAACTTGTCTCTGAGGGCTAGCCTATCTGTTCATGCCACATTATGGTATTTCCATATGCTGTTGGCTTTCGGCTTTATTGCCTATATTCCTTATTCGAAATTGTTTCATATGGTTGCTTCTTCGTTAAACATTTTCTTAAGATCGTTCTCCCCAATAGGTGGATTGACTCCTGTCAACATTACCTCTCAAGGCGAAACGAACATAGGCGCAGCACGTCTCGAAGAGTTTAGTAAAAAACAGCTTCTCGAATTAGATGCTTGTATTTCCTGTGGAAGATGTCAAAAAGGCTGTCCAGCATATATAAGCGAAGCCCCATTATCCCCAAGAGTGGTAGTTCAAAATTTGAAAAAGCATTCAATTAAAAAGGCATCGTTTTTCAGATACCAAAGGGAGACGTTTAATCCTGTAATCCTGGGTAACGTAATCTCTAAAGAAACGCTATGGTCCTGTACGACGTGTGGACTCTGCGAAGATAAATGCCCCATTTATATCGAGCATATTAAACGTATCGTGGATATGAGAAGAAGTCTAAGCTCCGAAAGTACGAACTATCCAACTGAGGTCCAGAAGGTCTTTAAATCCATCTCGGAAGTTGGAAATCCGTGGGGGATACGTTTATATACTTCAGAGGGTTCTGATAGTACAAATAGTCCCTCTTATTGGACCAAAGAGTTGCAAGTTCCCGTTCTTAGTGAGAAAAAAGAGACGGAGATCCTCTATTGGTTGGGATGTTTCGGCTCTTATGAATCTAGGAATCAAAAGGTCTCCCAGGCAATGTTTAAAATCTTTGATAAAGCTGGAGTCGATTATGCTGTATTGGGAAGAGAAGAAAAATGCTGTGGAGATTCCGTCAAGCGTCTAGGGAACGAAAAACTCTTTCAACAGTTAGCAAGGGAAAATATCCTAAACTTAGAACGTTATAGCTTTAAGACTATCGTGACTCATTGTCCCCATTGTTACAATACGCTTCAAAACGACTATCCTCAATTTGGAGGGCATTATCATGTAAGGCATCATTCCGAGTACCTCTTAGAACTTATTACATCCGGTAAACTAAAACCAAAAAGGGCAAAGGCAAATAGTCTTAAAGTAACCTTTCACGATCCTTGCTATTTGGGGAGATATAACTCAATTTACGAGGAACCCAGAGAAGTTTTGACTTCGATTCCTGGACTAGAATTAGTGGAGATGAAAAACAATCGATCAAGAGCCTTCTGTTGTGGGGCTGGTGGGGGACGAATTTGGCTAGAGGATATTAAGGAGCAAAGAATTAGTAAATTACTCGTCAAAAAGGCGCTCAGAACTGAGCCTGATATTTTGGTTAGTGCCTGCTCTATGTGTTTATCGACATTGACTGATACAGTTAGAAGTATGGAGGTTGATGTGCAAAGCAAAGACATTGCCGAAATTGTTTACGAAGCTCTCTAACCATAGTTTAATCGGAATCTAATGGTACGACAAACCATGCGAATAGATATGCTAAAACCCCAGTTCCTGCCGCGAGGATAAGAAAGATGGTTGCAAGCCGGACTAGGCTGGGATCAAGGTTCAAGTACTCTGCTAATCCTCCGCAGACCCCTCCGATTTGTTTATCTTGACTCGATCGATACAGACGTTTCGACATAACTTTCCCTCTCTCTGTTTCTCAGCCTACTTAACAAGTTGACGCTTTCGGCTGATATTATAATTAATGTTACACTCTTAATACGTTTAAAATGATTGAGATGTTACACTAACTCCAGAAAGAAATTTAAAAAGATGCAAGCGACCGAGTTCTCAAAAGGGGTTGTCTAAAATAGTTTAGACAGCCCCTTTAATATTTTATTTACATATGAGTCTAAGGATTTTCTTGCACAAGCAGAAACTTCTACTGATAAATTTTTGTCCCATGGAAGGAATAACCATATTATGGAAGAATATATAACGTAGGATTAGAAACATATAAGAAGTTGTTTTCCATGGCGTTATCGTTGAGTCAGGAATATTCTCCAGTGTATAGAACGATTAGAGAATATGAGATCGAATATGGAAATTCCGGCATCGTTCCGTTAAATATACCATATAATTGGTACTACCCTACTTTTGGTAAATCATTGAAAGTAAATTATATCTAAGAATAGGTTTCATACTTAAAGGAAGGGGAATTTATATATGAAGAAACAAGCATGTGTTGCCATGCTATTGGCTGGTGGGCAAGGAAGTAGATTGGGCGGACTCACGCGTAATCGAGCTAAACCAGCCGTTTCATTCTGTGGCAAGTATAGAATCATAGATTTTACATTAAGTAATTGCTCAAATTCACACATTAACACAGTGGGCGTTCTTATCCAATATAAGCCCTTCTTGCTTAATTCGTACATTGGTTTGGGTTCAGCATGGGACTTGGATAATCCTTTTGGAGGAGTCCATATTCTTCCCCCTTTTCTAGGAGAAACAAAAGGTAGTTGGTATAACGGGACAGCGAATGCTGTGTACCAAAATTACGAATTCATTGACTTTTACGATCCGGAGTATGTCGTTATTCTCTCAGGGGATCATGTCTATAGAATGGATTATACTCAGATGTTAAAGTTTCACAAAGAGAAGAACTCGGAAATAACTATTGCTTCGATCCAGGTTCCGTGGACAGATGCTTCTCGGTTCGGAATTCTTACGGTTGATGAAAATGCACGGATCACAAAGTTTACTGAAAAACCTACACAACCGGATAATAATTTGGCTTCAATGGGAGTCTATGTGTTTAATTGGTCAACTCTTAAGCAAGCGTTAATCGCTGATGAGCAAGATGACCATTCTCAAAACGATTTCGGTAAAAATATTATCCCTCATCAGCTGAAACTTGAGAGACGAGTCTACGCTTATCAATTTCATGGATATTGGCGAGATGTGGGCACGATTGAAAGCTATTATCATGCCAATATGGAGTCCTTAAGAGATGGGCACTTCATTAATATTTTCGATCCAAAGTTTCGGATTTTTTCGAATGAAGATATCTTGCCTCCACATTTTGTAAGTTCTACTGCAAAAATAGAAAACAGTCTAATTTGTAATGGGTGCGTTATTCATGGCAAGGTAAGCAATTCAATTCTCGCACCTGGGGTTTATGTAGGAGAAGGCGTGCAAATCAAAGATTCAATATTATTGCCTAGTGTAAAAGTTCGCGAGAACTCTATTCTTTATAAAACAATCGTTGGAGAAAGTGCAGAAATTGGAAGTCACTGCATCGTAGGAGCAGAGAAAAAAACCATTCCTCATCAAGAGGGGATAACCGTTATTGAAGATAATTATATTATTTCTCAAGGTACTGTGATCGAAGCAGGTCAAAATGTCTACAAACCCGTGCATGACGAAGGGAGGAGATAGGATGTCAAACGCTATAGGGATCATCTTTGCTAATAGCGGATCTGACAACTTGCAAGGGTTAGCGCTTGAAAGACCAATAGCGGCTGTTCCCTTCGGAGGGAGATATCGAATTTTGGATTTTGCGTTGTCTAGCATGGTTAATTCAGGGATAAGGACGATCGGATTGGTTACTCCCCACCAGTATAGACCCCTTCTAGATCACCTTGGAGCTGGAAAGGATTGGTTTCTGGACCGAAAAGATGGAGGATTGTTTATTTTACCTGGTGTTATCCATGGTCTGGCAGGGGGCAATCATACGTTTTGCATTAAGGATTTACAACATAATCTGGAGTTTTTACAGAAAGATTTCGTTGATAATGTGGTTATTAGCAGCGGTGATCAGATCTATAATATAAATTTTATGGATGCTCTTGAATACCATAAGGATAAACAGGCAGACGTTACCTTGATTTATAAAGAGCAGAATAATATGGGTCATCTCACAGATGAGATCTTGCTTGAGATGGCTGGAGATCAGAAAGTGACTAATATTTTAGACCTAAAGGGTCTCGATAAAGCGGAGCCCACTCAACCCCACTTCGTGAATATTCTAATCATCCGTCGCGAACTTTTATTAGATATTGTAGAGAAGTATAGTTCCTTTGGATGTATTGACATAATGAACATTTTGGCTTCCAACTTAGAGGTTCTAAAGATCTTTGGTAATCCAACATCTTCATTGATTGGGACGATTCGCACGGGAAAGGATTATTTTGATAGGAGTATGGATCTCTTGAATCTAGAAATTCGAGAAAAACTATGGTTAGGGGTAGATCGGATCCATACAAAAATAAAGGATAATCCGCCTACTCAATACACTTT
>JAJYAS010000257.1 GCA_021779415.1 Bacillota bacterium | reverse complement strand
TGCAGTACAAAATTCTAGGTTTGGTCGTCGGGGTTGTGCTCCTTTTGAGTAGCATGATTGTTTGGCAGATGGGAAATATCTTAACGAACAATTTGCGAGATCAACTCGATAAAAGAGCAGTTTCAATCGGGAGTGATGTCGCGGCAAGAGCCACTAATGAGTTATTAATCAATAATGCCTACGCTGTTTATGAATTACTCCAAGACACCCTTAAAAACAATGAAGATGTTCTGTACATTTTTATTGTGGATCCTCAGGGGAATGTCCTGACGCATACATTTGGTGAGGCGTTTCCTAAAGATTTGCTTAAAGCAAATGCTATAGCTGGTACAGACAAGTATCACTTGACGGCTTTTCGCACAGAAGTTGGGGTTGTCCGCGACGTTGCCGTGCCTATCTTAAATGGGAAATTAGGGGTAGCCCGGGTCGGGATGAATGAAAACGGTCTTCAAAAAGCGGTTCTCCTGATGACCTGGAACCTTCTACTGATTGCACTTTTTGTATCTGCTTTGGGAATCATCGCTGCAGTTTTATTAACCCGCGTTTTAACGCAGCCGATCCGGGAGTTGGTATCCTTAACACAACGGGTAACCAAAGGAGAACTCGATGTTCAAGGAATAGTTCACTCTCAAGATGAAATCGGAGTTTTAACCGTAGCTTTTAATCAAATGACGATATCTCAAAGTCAGAATCATCGTGAACGAGAAAATTTAATGAGCGAGCTCAAGGAAAAGGAAGAGATGCGGCTTCAACTTTTGGAAAAAGTGATGACTGCCCAAGAAGAGGAACGCAAACGGATCTCAAGAGAACTTCATGATGAAACTAGCCAGGCGTTAACCTCCTTAATGGTGGGATTAAAAGTTTTAGAATCAGAGGCATCTTTTTGTGAAGTTGGAGATCGTTTGCAAGAAATGCGCCAGACCGTTGCGCAGACGTTGGAAGAGGTGCATCACTTAGCAAGGGAACTACGGCCAAGTGTCCTCGATGATATGGGATTGGTGCCCGCTTTAGAACGCTACATCCGGGAATATGAAACGAAATTTGGTACGGAAATAGACTTTCATGTGATTGGGTTCCAGGAACACCGTGTTTCTCCCGCTATTGAAGTTGCCTTATATCGTATAGTACAAGAGGCTTTAACGAACGTGGCAAAATATGCCGAGGCCAGCATGGTTTCTATTTTGCTGGATTGGCGGGCAGGTTGGGTTTCGGCCATTGTTGAAGACAATGGACAAGGCTTTGACCCAAATCAAACGCTCATACAACCCGGACGGGGACTTGGACTTTTTGGGATGCAAGAACGGGCTGCTTTACTGGGTGGAACCTTTAAGATCGAATCCCAAAAACGAATCGGCACAACCGTTTTTATCAAAATACCAGACAAAGGAAACTTGTTTAGCGGCATTACTCCAGCTGAAGTTTAATTGAACTTATATGAATCAAGGAGCAGGAAAGAAGGAGTCTCATGTCGGATAAGAAACTGAGAATTCTACTGGGAGACGATCATGCCGTGCTGAGAGCGGGGCTACGGGTCTTATTGAATCTTGAAGAGGATATTGAGGTTGTCGGTGAGGCAGCGGACGGGGAAGAAGTGGTTGAGATGGTGGAGAAGATCCTGCCTGATTTAGTACTACTCGATCTTACCATGCCCAAGCTCAGTGGCTTAGAGTGTATAGAGCGTATCCTGGAGAAGCATCCGACCACCAAGATTTTGGTTTTAACCATGCATGATGATGAAGAGTATATGAAGGCTGTCATCCGAGCTGGCGGAAAAGGGTATGTTTTAAAAAAGGCCGCGGATGTGGAATTGCTTTCAGCCATCCGAACGGTTTCTCGAGGAGAACTTTATATTTATCCACCTATGGCTGCGGCCTTGCTCTATCAGATGGTCGGGCAGCAAACACCGGGCAAAGAGAAAAAGGAAAAAGGACTGAGCGAGAGGGAACGAGAAGTCCTTAAGTACTTGGCCCTTGGGCATACAAACCATGACATTGCTGAACTCCTCCATATTAGCGTTAAAACCGTTGAAACGTATAAAACCCGAGTGATGGAGAAGCTTGATTTGCGTAAACGGGCTGAACTTGTACGGTATGCCATGGAAAATGGAATCATTAACGGTTAAACCTGACACGTGTCAGGTTTTTTCCTAATTGTCAAATAGGATAAGAAGGGTTATGTTTTAATCGAGATAAGATATTGTTGGATAGACTTGGCGGGCACTCATCAAAGGAGTTTTACGATACGGGAGGGGGGGACGTGATTGTCAAGCAACGTGACCCGAATAACGCGAGCGTTAGGGTTGGGTTTACTTATAGCTGTGTTTATCATGGGATGTGGAACTCCTGGAAATACGAATTCGACCACGGTGACACCTTCGGCAGGAACTACGGGAAAACAAGAAGCGTCTCCAGGAAAGTCGGAAAACCAGCCTCCTAATAATTCTGCGAATCCAACGGCTGGTGCGAGCGCTTCGGCACCTAAGACGTTAACAGCAGAATCGATGATTTCAGCCAGTCGATTGGATGAAGGGATTAAAGCACAGAAAACTTGGCAGATCGTCGATGTACGTGAACCGAGTGAATTCGCGACGGGGCATGTTCCTCAAGCTATCAATATTCCTTTGGGATCGGTAGAAGCTCAAATAACTAAAATTGCAAAAGATAGAGATGTCATTCTCATCTGCCTCACTGGAGTGCGAGCCTATACTGCATGGCAAATTCTCGTAAGTAAAGGCTATGATCCGCAACACCTAAAGGTTTTAGTGGGCGGAATGGAGCAATGGAAGAGTTTGGGCAGTGGAGAGGTCACGGAGAGTATTGGGGGGTGCTAATTTATAGCTTGTAGGGATAATCCTGACAGAGATTTAGTTTTAATATAGGGATAAAGCGAAGTAGGTTTAGGATTAATCCCGCTATATGCGAGATTAATTACACTATAAGATGGAGGCAGGTGAAGATTTTCACCTGCCTCCGAGTCTTGAGAGCCCTTGCAGTAATTTAGGCGGTCAAGACCGATAGGGTGCCGTAGAACAAATCTGGCGCCTGCCCGTATTTGGCGAAGGTGGCAAGCACTATAACAATACGAGGAGATGAGACAATGGGAAAACGGTATGCCATGGTGATTGACTTGCGCAGGTGTGTAGGTTGTCATGCGTGCACAGTGGCCTGCAAAAGTGAGAACAATGTGCCGCTGGGCGTAAACAGATCCTGGGTCGAGGAATTGGAAACGGGGAAATTTCCGAATGTTTCCCGCCATCGTTTGCCTCGCCTGTGCAATCACTGTAAGAATCCATCCTGCCTCAATGTGTGTCCGGTTAAAGCCACCTACCAACTTGAAGATGGAACAGTTCTCGTCGATTATAAGCGTTGTATTGGGTGTAAGTATTGTATTGCGGCCTGTCCTTATGATGCTCGGTTTATTAATCCAGAGCGCAATACGGCTGAAAAATGTACCTACTGTCATGAACGTGTCGAAGCTGGTCTATTGCCGGCTTGCGTCAACACGTGCATTGGGGGCGCTCGTTTCTTTGGAGATTTGAACGATCCCAACAGTGAAGTTTCAAAATTAATCGCCACACAAGCTGTGACGGTGAGCAAACCAGAAACAAATAATCGTCCGCAAACCTACTATATCGGGGCGGATGAAAAGGCATTACGCCCTAATCTGCTGAAAATCGTCGGAGGTGAGAATTGATGATGACTGTTCATTTCTTTGACGTACCCCATGAAATCTACTGGGGATTGCTCATTGCTTTATATTTCTACTACACGGGGATGAGTGCGGGTTCTTTTATTTTGACAAGTTTAGGGACGGTTTTTGGGATTGAAAAGTATAAGAAGGTGTCCAAAGTCGGGGTTATCATGGCCATTGTCTTGTTGCTCTTTGCTCCTCTGCACCTTCTTTTTGACCTATCTCAGCCGGGTCGGTTCTTGAATCTTTTCACGCACGTTAGTCTGACGTCGGCGATGTCCTGGGGAGTTTATCTTCTGATTCTTTATCCGGTTTGCCTCATGATTTATGCATGGTATCTTTTCCGCCAGGATTTTGTGAAGGGGTTAGATAAAGGCGATTTCAAATCATCCTTATACAGTTTCTTGCTCTTTGGAAAAAAGGATATGTCAGAAGCATCTAAAGAAAATGACAGAAAGAAAGCCAAGTTTTTTGGGACTTTAGGGGTACCTCTAGCTTTAGCGGTTCACGGGTATACGGGCTTTATTTTGGGTAATGTACAGGCTCGTGCCATTTGGCATACGCCGCTCATGCCGATTATTTTCCTGATGTCGGCTATGGTTTCAGGTACAGGATTGTTTATCATTGTTGTTATGCTTGTGGAGAAGTTTAAATTTGGCCGTTTAAACGATGATATTAAATCCTTAATTGCGGACATTGCCAACCTCATGAAATGGTTCATTTTAGTCGATGGCAGCCTCATGATTATCTACTTTATTGTTCTTTGGTATTCCTCCGAATCAGGGTATGCGGCCGGGTATTTTCTCTTGCATAGCGAGGGGTGGAGTTTCTTAGGCCTGGAAAACGTGCTAGGGATGCTTGTTCCTTTCTTAATTCTACTCTCTAAAAAAGCTCGCCAAAGCATCCCAGCGGTGGTTATCGCTTCACTCCTTACCATTATGGGGGTACTGGCTATGCGGATCAACCTCGTGATCGGTGGTCAAAAGTTACCACTTACGGGGAGCAAGATCGTGGAGTATGTTACTTCTGGTCGGGATATCGGTATTGTTTTAGGGATTGTACTAGCAGTGACGGTCGTCTTGACGTTCCTCTATGCTGTTCTACCGATGAATCGCCCAGGAGTACAGGAAAAGAAATCCATTCCAACCACGAAGGGGGTTGCACATTAATATGGAAACAACACGCAGAAAATTTCTCAAGGGAGCAACAATTCTAGGGGCTACCATGGCCCTTGCGCCTATGGCGTTTGCGGATACTGCGCCTAAAGCAATTCCAAGTTGGAAGAGTGGCTCTCCGGCCGAAGATGTGATGGATACCGATCCCAGCGTAAGCTTTATTTATTCGACCTGCTTAGGATGCCGCAGTGATTGCAGCTTAAGAGGCAAAATCAAAGACGGTGTAGTTATTAAGTTAGATGGCAACCCTTATAGCCAGATGTCAACCGATACTCCTCTTAAATATGATACAGATCCGAAAGAGGCCCGCAAATCAGCAGGGAGACTTTGCCCTCGTGGCCAAGCTGGTTTGCAACTTCTCTATGATCCACTAAGGGTTCAACAGCCCTTAAAACGGGCAGGTAAGCGAGGGGAGAATAAGTGGCAGGCGATTAGTTGGGACCAGGCTTATAAGGAAATTATTGAAGGCGGGAATCTTTTTGGAGAAGGAAACGTCGAGGGACTCAAAACGGTTCGTGATTTAGATACCCCGATTGATCCTGAAGCACCGGAGCTGGGTCCCAAAGCGAATCAATTTGTATTCTTAGCTGGACGGATTGAGAACAGTCGCGCAGAGCTTGTTAAACGTTTTGTGAATAACGCCTATGGCTCGATTAACTGGTTTGAACACACGACAGTTTGCGAACAAAGCCATCATATTGCGACTGCATTCACTTTTGCAACTAAAACGCATATGAAACCTGATTTTGAGAATGCGAAACTCGTTCTAAATTTTGGGGCCAACTATGGCGAAGCGAATTTCCCGATGAATGGACTAAGTCGTAAACTAGGCAATTTCAGGAACAAAGGCGGCAAAATGATTACGGTCGATCCGCGTTTTTCCGTGAGTGCCTCCCTATCGGACGAGTGGGTGCCTA
>JAJYAS010000256.1 GCA_021779415.1 Bacillota bacterium | reverse complement strand
CTGAATCCTGGCCTTTAGGAGTCAAGACTGGCGAACTTTAAATTAAAGGACACACGCGTAGACGCTTTTGTGGCAGCTCTTCGATACAGGGGTGCAAATCCCCTCGCCTCCGCCAATCAAACCCTCGAATGTGGTGGAGATACATAATAACGAAAGCCTTGAGGTACATAGATATGGATATGTACTGCCTCAAGGCTTTTTTTGCATTTTAGAAAGAGATTTCCGTTGAGCTTCACCAATATTTAGTTACCGGGTTTCCAAATGGGGACCTTCAGAGCAGTCGGTGACTGCAGGAAGCTTGATGTTCTAATTGTTTTTGATATTGCCATGCCAGATAAGGTATATATGCCCTTTGTGGAAAACTGCGATTACATAGAGCCTCTGTTGGAGGAACTACAGCTACAGGGCAGCTACCGTGAGGATATTTCAAGGATACTGGAGCTGTTCGAGACCTATAATAAGCAGTTGGTCATATTAGGAAGGAGTATTTTGAAGAGAGCAAGCCTGTTCTTACTAAAAGGGAAATGGAGATAGCAAAACTTGCGGCAGAAGGGTTTTCCAACAAGGAAATAGGAGAAAGGCTATATATTTCCCAGAACACAGTAAAAACACAGCTTAAGAGCATTTTTGAGAAGCTGGTCGTAAGTTCATAAGAAATCACCCGATGGGTGATATTCAAGCAAAAACAATCACTATACAATAAGGGCAAGGTTTAAGGTCAGTTTAAATTCCTGTGCAAAACTTGAGTAACTAATATTAAATGGGGGACATGAAATGAAAAACAAGAGAAGAATTCCAGCCTATATCATCACTTTTGTACTAATCGTTTCACTTATCGGTTGCTCCAATTACAAAGAACCAGTAAGCCTTGTTGACCCAACATCGGATGTAACAAAAACAAGCGCTACTAAGGCCTCCTATAAAACGTATTCCAATGGTCGATTCGGGTTCTCTCTGTCCTACCCCGATATCTATACAAAAAAAACAGAAAGCGATAATGGGGACGGTATCTCCATGGAGTCCTCCGATAAACTTCATACCTTGAAGATATGGGGTGGCAACAATGTGAGTAATAGCTCAGGCGTTGATCTGATGGCTATGGCAAAAAACAGAGTAAGCCATATCATCCATGAGTATGCTGATGATCATGGATACATACTTGAATATGGCGGTGGAGATGATACCCCCATCATCTTTAATGAAGTTGGCTGTGTCGCTGGCGATCAACAACTCGGCTTCATCATATCCTATCCAGAAAAAGAAAAAGAAATCTATAGGGAGATTGTTACACAAATGACCAATGAGCTATCGAGAAATACTGTCACAATTTCAAAAACTAATGAAACCGATGCTAAAACAAGCCCTATTGAAAGTTCTAATCTAAATAAAGTGGTAAACGTAGGGAAAATTGTCTCAATAACCTTAGACGAAAATATCACTACAGGTTATAGTTGGCATTATTCTATAGAGAATAATGATTTAATTAGGCTTGATTCGGAGAATAGCCAAGGTTCAGAGACCAATAGCCAAAATAATAGTAAACCCAATTTAGTGGGAGCAGGAAGTCAACATACCTGGAATTTTAAAGGAATGAAACAAGGTACAACAAAAATTTCCTTTAAGTATTATAGAAGTTGGGAAGGAGAAAAATCTGCAACAAAAACGGGTGAATATACGATCAAGATTAGTGAATAGGTTTATTAAGAGCGAAGAAAGATCATTAACCTAAAGACATTAAAAATCAACAACTAATGGATAGCTAAAGTCAACGATTTTCATAACGTTTTGTGCCTTGAGCGTAGCGAAAGGAATGGTTATAAAAATGAAAACCCTTCAAAAAAGTTTACTGGTTGTCATTTGTTTGATACTGACAATGAGTCTTGTAGCCTGTGCCAAGAAAGAAGCTTCGAAAGAGACACTTTCAACGAATCAGGACGTCAAGAAATCGGATTCTGGGGGAAAAGCCGTTCCAGAGAAAATAGCCGTTCCTGAGAAAAAAGAAGAGTTTACCTATGGCATTATTGATGAAACCTATACAGAAACGGGTATTACCCTGAAATTCCCACAGCTCGCCAAAACAAACAATCCGACCAAGGCGGATTCAATCAATAAAGCGATACAGGAGAATATTAGGGAGATAATAGACTCGCTCAAAAGCGAGGGAAAAAACATGGGTGCTTTGACCTTGGATTTGAACTACGAAATCGCGGGATATGGTCATAAAGTACTCAGCATTTCCTATCAAGGATATGCACATTTTGAACAAGCTCCTAATCCGGTTAATGTCTATCACACCCAGAATATTTCACTGGGTGATGATGTTCATACTATCCCTTTAAAAGATATTTTTACTATAAATGATGTCTTTGTTGAACGATTTAAAAACGGTATGTACTCACCCTCGAGAAAGGATTTGGACTTAGAGAAATCTGGAGTCAACTTGAAAGAGGAAATCAAACGACAGTACTCTAATCAAGATCTGATCAATCTGTTCCAAAACGCCGAGGCCAATTACAAGTTGATGGAATACGGAGTAATAGTAAGTATAGAGGTTCCCCATGCCCTTGGCGATCACCTGGAGATGGCTATCAATTATGAGACCATCGAAGCAAATATGATTAAAAGCAGCCCGGTCTGGAAGGATTATCTATTTCTTGTTAACTAAGAGGAGTAGTTATAAGGATAAAATAACCAAGCGAGATTTTATAGAAAAATTATAAAAGGTTATCAAAAGATCACCCACTGGGTGATATAAAACAAAAAGAATTCACTCTACAATTATTGTAGAGTGAATTTTAATTTTCGGGGTATTCAAATGAACCATATGATAAGTGTGATGCCAAAGTGAGATTACAAACTTAATATTTTTAAGAGGGGGAAAGAATTATGAAACAAAAGTTATCAGTAAGTGTAATTAGTATGATCGTTTTATTGGCAATTTCCGTAATGTTATCTGGATGTGGAAGTGATGAGACTACAGCTGGGTCTAAGACTACAAATACCCCTAAATCACCTAAAGAACTCGTTATTGGGAAATGGATTTCAGGAGAAGGTTCTATGGAATTTACTCAAAAGGGAGGAATTAATGCAATAGAAAATGGGGAACAAAAGCAGTTTGCTTATAAATTGGCAACCATAGATGGAAGTAAGGATTCAATAACGATAACCATAACTGATAGTGACAGCAGTGCATCAGAAACTGCAGTTTTTAAGGATGAAGATACTATGGTTATAGGGGACACAATATTTAAGCGTGCTAATGCTGCCAATCCTAAAGCAGAAACAGGATCTGTTCCAGGGAGTCCCGTCACAAGTTCCGACAAAGCAATACAAGTAGTAAAAAACCTTTTAGGAAGCGGAAACGGCAAATATATATTTGAACCTAATCAGGATGATAAGGTGATGAAAGATGATAAGGGCGATTATTATATAAATCGCGATAACAGCAGTCAGGCAAAGGGAATAGATTGCTTTAACATTCGTGTTTTTACTGAAGTCTCAAAAAATGATAGTACAACGCAAGATAATATTGGCTGGTATTATGTCAGTAAAAGCACGGGTAAGGTATATGAATTAAAAGACCCTTTTGACTCAAAATTAAAAGTATTGAACTAGACGATCCGGTGGGACAACAGAATTGAAGTATCAGTTATTAAGGTTTTTCAGTTAGTATAAAAGTTACATTTTTAAGAGGGGGAAAGAATTATGAAACAAAAGTTATCAGTAAGTTTAATTAGTATGGTCGTTTTATTGGTGATTTCTGTAATATTGTCTGGGTGTGGAAGTGATAAGACTACAGCTGAGTCTAAGACTACATTTGATGCCTGTATTGATGCTCCAGCGTCTGGAGCAACTATTAGCTCAGCTAATTATAAAGTTCAGGGCTGGTTCTTAGACACCGCCGGTGTTTCCAAAGTCGAGATCCAGATAGATGGCACTACGGTAGGTGAAGCAACATACGGCGATTCCCGCCCCGATGTGCAGAAAGCTTATCCGGATTATAACAACACCAATTCAGGATTCAACTATAGCTTGGATATTACTGCTCTGACCAACGGGTCCCATAGCTTAACCGCTCTGGAGACCAACTCAGCTGGGAAAACCAGTTCCAAAAAGGTGAGCTTTACTATCGCTAAATCGCCTGAAGCGCTTGTTATTGGGAAATGGACTTCAGGAGAAGATTCTATGAAATTTAATCCAAAGGGAGAAGTTTCGATAGTAAATAATGGGGAACAAAAACAGTATACTTATAAATTGGCAGCAATAGCTGGAAGCAAGAATTCAACAACGATAAGCATAACTGAAAGTGACGGTACAAGTAGTTCGGAAACTGCAGTTTTCAAGGATGAAAATACTATGGTCATAGGAGACACAACACTTAAGCGTGTTATTGCTAAAGCGGCCAATACCAATACCAATACTGCTGATCCAAAAGCTGCCGTTCAAGAGACCAAAACCTTCTCTAACTCTGCCTACCCAGTATCCTTCAAGTATCCTGCCAGCATGAGAATCGACTTAATGCAAAATAATACTATTCAATTGACAAGTAAGATAAATGACACATATTTCATACGATGCGAGCAGAAATTCTTACAGGATTCTATCAAAAAAGGCCTCACCTATGAAGGGACAACTAAAGATTTTATAAAAATTACTTTAGACAATCTAAAAACTAATGCTAAAGATGCTATATCAAACTATAAGGAAAGCAGCATAACAGAGAGCGACGGGTCCGCATCTACAGAGGCAATATTTAACGCACAAACCAGTTCCGGATACTGGAAGGTCAGAATGCAGGCTACTGCGATGGATAATTATATACTCGTAACACAGATTTGGTCCCATGACAAGATATACGATAACGCCGTCAAGGAAATGACGGGTATTATGGATACCCTGGCCATAAAATAATAGGGCTACATTGACAAGGGATTTGTACAACGCGGAATGTTGAAATAATTTTCACAAGGAGGTTAATTTGCGGCATGGAAAGACCAGTATTGCTGCCGACGAGCGCACGTAGTGAGAATTTTGCAGGCTTAGTTTATCATCTAGATGGTGAGTTGGTTCCTGCGTTGACCGTTGAATTAACGCAAGGTCAGAAAATTTACTTTGAGCATCATATTCTATTATGGAAGCAACCGGATATAAAAATAGGAATACGTCCAATGAAAGGTGCACTTAAACGCATAATTGCGGGAATGCAAATATTTATTACTCAGGCAGAAGGGCCGGGGCAGATTGCCTTTAGTCGAGATGGCGCTGGGCATGTTTTTGGTATTCACATGAAACAGGGCGAGGAATTACATGTGCGCGAACATCAGTTTCTAGCAGCTACAGAAAATGTTGAATATACATTTGAGCGCTTAAAAGGGATTTCCAATATGCTTTTTGGAGGTACCGGATTTTTCATAGATAAGTTTCATTGTGATAATGGAGAAGGTATCTTATGGTTGCATGGATACGGCAATGTCTTTGAAAAGAACCTCTCTCCTGGAGAGCAGATTGATGTTGAACCAGGAGGGTGGTTATATAAAGATAAAAGCGTAGATATGAAAACTAACATTCAATCAATTTCTACCGGCATATTTGCTTCGGCAAATTTAATAACTAATCGTTTTACTGGGCCGGGAAGGGTTGGTATTCAATCAATGTATTTTCATATGCCAACAAGTGAATAAGTCAAGTTACAATTAAGATGCCGACAAGGTTGCGGTTCAAGAAACTATTAAACATAAAATTCAGGTATCATTAATTATCAAATATTGCTTTGGATTGAGGAGGTTAGTTTC
>JAJYAS010000255.1 GCA_021779415.1 Bacillota bacterium | reverse complement strand
CAGTCCTATCTGGCCGCAGATTTGGCGTACATTCGCTTCAAGCCGAGCATATACCTGGGTATCGTTGGCCCATTCCGCTGGAGACAGAGTTTGTTGCACGTGACCCATTAAACGTTTAACCATCGCTTCATTTACCCCTCTGTCTTGTAAATGAGCTGCCCATCTCTGAAGCGCCTGTGGCCAAACACCTTTTTCCTCTCCGCGCCCCTCCATTTGTCGATTCATTTTCTCCAACATCAAACGCATAGACTTCAATTCCGCTTGAAGTTCTCCCGGTGAATCTGACACTGCCTTAGCTAAAGGAACAATGACCTTCTCAACATCCGCCCGATAATCCGGAGTCAAAACCTTTTGTGCCGTCACCGGATTCTCCTCAATGGCAGCCGTGATCTCCACCTTCATTTTGCCAAATAAGCCAAAGAAACCACCCTCAGTAAATTCACGAGTCTGAAGGATAACTGCTTCAGAACCCAATTCTCGCTTCACCTTTCCCATAGTTTCAGCCACATTATCCCCTACAAAGCGCCTAACTCGCATGATCCATCCCCACCATTCCTACAGCTTGCACTTGTACTCCTTGGACTAATTCGTTGTATGAAAGCACCATGAGTTGCGGAAGTTGACGCTCGGTCACCCGTTTTAAATTAATTCTCACCAGCGGAGCGCAAACAACGATAGGAGTCAACCCCTTAAGCACAACCTTCTCCACCTCTCGCGTGAGACTTTGAACAAGCATTTGCAACATCTTAGGATCAAGGGCTAAATAAGTTCCATAATCCGACGGCTGAATGCTGTCAAGAATCTGTTGCTCAATCTGAGGATCAAGCGTGAGCACGGATAATACTTTGTCTTTTCCAACGAGCGGTTGTAAAATCTGCCTTGCTAAGGCTTGACGGACATGTTCCGTCAAACGATCCAGATCTTTTGTGACCTGTGCCTGGTCGGCGAGCGTTTCCAGAATCGACACCATATCCCGAATCGAAACCCTCTCGCGCAACAAGTTCGAAAGAACTTTTTGCACTTGACCGAGGCTTAGTATGTCTGGAATTAACTCCTCAACTACAGAGGGGGCTTGCTCCTTGACATGATCTATCAGGGTCTTGACATCTTGACGGTCTAGGATTTCCCAAGCCTGTGTCTTAATGACTTCCGTAATATGGGTCGCTAAAACGGTCGGGGCATCCACCACCATCCATCCGTTCAGCTCGGCTTGTTCCCGATACATCGCATTAATCCACTTGGCATCGAGTCCAAAGGCTGGTTCTTTAGTCGGGGTCCCTGGGATACTCTCATCATCAAAGCCACTGCTCATGGCCATGTAATGATCCGCCAGAAGTTCACCTGTGGCAATTTCTGAACCACGAATTTTAATCACATATTGATTCGGTTGCAAATTCATATTGTCTCGTACCCGAATCACCGGAACGATAAACCCAAGTTCACTGGCAATTTGGCGTCGAATCAGCACAATACGATCGAGTAAATCCCCCCCTTGTTGGACATCGACCAAGGCGATCAGGGCATACCCCAGCTCAAGTTCCATATGGTCAATTTGCAAAAGGCTAAGAACATTTTCAGGTTTCTTACTTGCCTCGATCTCCGACTCGCGAGCCGCCTCCGTTTCCTCGACAACCGACACCTTTGAGCTTTTTTGGAGTAACACTCCTGCGACTAGTAAAGCAGATGCGACAATAAACATCGGTGCTTTTGGCAAACCAAGAAAGGCTAACAGGATTAACACTCCGGCTGTAATAAACATCGCCTTCGGATTCCGAAACAACTGTTTGCTCAAATCTTCCCCAAGATTCTTATCCGAGGCGGCTCGAGTGACGACAAGACCCGTCGCGGTGGAGATTAAGAGCGCCGGAATCTGGGAAACCAAACCGTCCCCAATGGTCAGCATTGTATACTTCTGAAGGGCTTCAAGCAATGGCATCCCCTGCATGGCTACCCCGGAAATAAACCCCCCTACAATGTTGACAAACAAAATGATAATGGCTGCAATAGCATCCCCTTTGATAAACTTCGTAGAACCATCCATCGCGCCATAAAAATCCGCTTCCTGTTGAATCGCTTTTCGCCGATCTCGTGCCTGTTGTTCGTTAATCGTCCCAGCATTCAGGTCTGCATCAATAGCCATCTGCTTGCCCGGCATGGCGTCTAAGGTAAAGCGCGCAGCCACTTCTGAAACGCGCTCAGCGCCTTTGGTAATGACAATAAATTGGACAATTACCAAAATTGCAAAGACGATAAATCCGACCACCATATTGCCCCGAATCACGAATTGAGCAAACTGTTGGATCACTTGCCCTGCATACCCATCTAAGAGAACGAGCCGAGTTGTCGAGATATTCAACGATAAGCGGAACAAGGTCATGATTAGTAAAAGCGAAGGAAGGGCAGAAAATTCCAACGGGTCTTCAGCAAAAACTGCAAGCATCAAAGTGAGTACAGAACCCGAAATATTCAAGGTGATCAAAATATCCAGCAAACTGGCTGGCAAGGGAACGACCATCATAACCACGATGCCCACAATTCCCATTGCCGCTAAGATATCTGTATTATCCAGAAACCGACGCTTTAACACAGTGGCCATTTGTCATTCCCCCTTTCTTTTGGTGCAAGTTGGGGACGGTTCTTGAACTTGCATTAATGTGCGCCGCTCCTTGCCATCCTTGGCACCGCGGCATCAGTCCATCCATGGACAAGTCATGCCCATTTCTTCTTTTTAAGCCGATATACGAAGGCCAAAACCTCGGCAACCGCTTTATAAAGATCCGCTGGAATGCCCTGTCCAATTTCCACCTGAGCATAGAGGGCACGAGCCAACGGCTTATTTTCCATAATCACAAGGTCATATTCCTTCGCCAATTCCCGCATGCGCAGGCCAACTTGATCCTGTCCTTTTGCAACGACATAAGGTGCTTTTTGAACATTCAAGTCATAGCGAAGGGCCACCGCGAAGTGAGTTGGGTTAACGACGACGACATCCGCTTTTTTTAAATCCTGCATCATCCGACTCATGGCCAAGGCACGTTGTCGTTTTTTAATCTCACTTTTAAGTTCTGGATTCCCTTCTGTTTGTCTGTATTCCTGTTTTAATTCCTCGTGCGACATGCGCAAGTTCTTTTCATAGTCCCACCGCTGATAAAGATAATCCAAAGCGGCAATGCCAAAAAAAGAAATAGAGATCTTCCAAGCGAGTTCCATCACGGCCTGACCTAAAAAAATAGCTCCCTGTCCCACATCCAATTGCTGTAAAGCAGGAAAGATTTGAAGACGGTCCCGAACACTCGCGTAAAGGAAATATCCGATTAAAATCACTTTTGTTAAGGATTTTGCCAATTCAACCCAAGCCTTAACCCCAAACATTCTTTTCGCGCCACTCACTAAACTCAAGCGGGAAATCTGAGGTTTCATGGACTCCCCCGTAAAGAGAATTCCGACTTGGATATAGTTTGCAGCCAAGGCAATCAAAAAACCTGCGCCCAAAATTGGCGCCATAATTTGAATCCCTAACCAAAGAATATTTAACATTAGACTAGCGACCGATCGTTCCGTCCAGTCTGAAGGAAGACTTAGGACATAAGGAAAGAGTTCTTCCATACGCTGTAACATAGTTGGAAGCCAGTATTTGAGTACCGCCACAAGACCCAAGAGCATAAACGCGGAAATAGCTTCCTGACTTTTGAAAACCTGACCTTTTTTACGTGCTTCTTCTTTGCGCCTGGGCGTGGCTGCATGTTTCTTCTCACTCACTGCTTCCACCCCTGATAAAGTTGTAGGACCCAAGACATATTGGTATTAAAAAGATGTGTAACGGATTCCCCAAAGAAAGGTACCGAGAGAAGCAAAAGGACAAATCCGAAAATAATCTTGACTGGGAAAACCACCGAGAAAATATTAAGTTGGGGTACTGTCCTAGACAACAGCCCTACCCCGACATCTGAAACTAAAAGCGCCCCAAAAACAGGCATTGCCAATTGAATCGCTAAAGCAAAGACATGTGTGACAAGCAGGGTGTAAAAAGAAAAGCTACTGGGCATGTTCGAGGGGTTAAGAGGAATATAGGCATAGCTCTTAACCATTGCAGCAATGAGATAGTGATGAGAATTAGTCGCCAGCAAAAGCATCGTAGCCAATATCATCTGAAAATTCCCCATCATAGGGCTTTGCACTCCGTAAACTGGGTCAATCGCCGCCCCCATGGTAAAACCCATTTGAAAATCGATTAATTGTCCTGCACCTTGTAATACAGCTGTAAGAGTGTAAATCACAAACCCTATGACCAGACCCACCAAGACTTCCTTGATGACCACCGCAACGTAAGGTAATAGCTCAAGTGGAATCGACGGCTTACCAGCAGAAATCAAAGGATAGATAATCATGGATAGGCTTCCAGCCAAAACAAGTTTAACCACTGCCGGAACACCCCTAGCGCCGAAAACTGGGGCCAACATAATCATACCAGTCCAGCGAGACAAAATCAGTAGAAATAATGAAAGGTTCCACTGGAGCAGTGCTTGCAGACTCAAGTTTGCCCACCCCCTACGCGATTTTCGAAGTTCGAAGTTCTTGGTTCGAATATCACACATCGAAGCTCAAATTTCGATTATAACCCGCCAAAAGTCGCAAGTTGGGTCAAGAGATTACTGGTGTACGCTGTCAGAACGGACAGCATCCAAGGACCAAGTAAGATAAGGACAGCTACCACTGCGACCACCTTGGGAATAAAGGAAAGCGTCTGCTCTTGGATTTGAGTCATAGCCTGAAAGATGCTGACTAAAAGTCCGACTAACAAACTCACCCCCAAGATGGGCCCACCTACAAGCAGCACCGTCCCGACTGCTTCCTTAGCCATATATAGGACCTGATTTTGACTCACGACTCATCCCCCTTCCGGTATATCCTCAAGTCCTTAACTGAAAGTGAACGTTAATGAAAACTGGTCACCAACGACTGAACCACCAGATGCCAACCGTCAACTAACACAAACAATAGTAACTTAAAGGGTAACGAAATCATCATGGGAGGGAGCATCATCATCCCGATCGACATCAGGGTACTAGAGACAATCATGTCGATGACAATAAACGGGATAAAGATTGCGAACCCCATTTGAAACGCGGTTTTCAATTCACTGATCACAAAGGCCGGAATGAGAACATACGTCGGAACGTCACGATAGGTTTTGGGTTGCGCCATTTTGGACAACCCCACAAAAAGTTCCAAGTCCTTTTCCCGAGTCTGCTTAAACATAAACGTCCGGAGTGGCTCCTCCGCTTTAGACAAGGCCTCCGTCTGGTTAATCTGATTCTTCAGATAAGGCTGAACGGCATTAGTATTAATCTGATTCCACGTTGGTGCCATCACAAAAAAAGTAAGAAATAAGGCCAAGCCCACAAGCACCTGGTTTGGCGGAAGTTGCTGAGTCCCGAGTGCATTCCGCACAAACGATAACACAATGATAATGCGGGTAAAGGCTGTCATCAACATAAGAATTGCCGGAGCCAAGGACAACACGGTCATGAGCAATAAAATTTGCAGAGACGTACCCGTTTGTTGAGTTGACGTGTTTCCCAGATCCAACGTGAGTCCAGCTGCCCCTACAATTTTAGGATTTAAAATCAGCCCTGATCCAAGCGCCAGTATAGAGGACAACCCAATCGTGAAGCGTCTCGCTACGCGGCTCGAGGAAGACCTCATTTTTCCACCTCCTCAAGCAAACGTTCTAATTCCCTGGAAAAGGACTCTTTTTGCCGAGACGGCCTGCGCCAAAGTTCTTGCATGCGTTTAGCCCACCCTCCCACTCGTTCCGT
>JAJYAS010000254.1 GCA_021779415.1 Bacillota bacterium | reverse complement strand
CATCCCTCGCGTCATAGGAACTAAATGTGGAGTGAAATTTACGTTTAGCGGCTGCCCCGCTGCCCGGGACAGTTCTTGTTCAATTTCAGGAGTATGGCGATGACTGGCCACTCCATAAGCCTTAAAATTCTCATTGACCTCAGCATAATGGTTACCTAAAGAAACCCCTCTTCCAGCCCCTGAAACTCCGGATTTAGCATCAATAATTAGATATCCTGTTTGAACCAACTTTTTGCGTAGTAAGGGAACTAAAGCAAGCAAGGTAGCTGTAGGATAACAACCTGGATTAGCGATCAAGGATCTTCCTCGAATTTGCTCTCGATATAACTCTGGTAAACCGTATACAGCATCTTTGATCAGCTCGCTAGCTGGATGCTTAATTTTATACCATTCCTCATAGACCTCCGCAGAATTCAGCCGGAAGTCTGCTCCCAAATCAATTACTTTTATCTTGCGCGCCAGAAAAGCGCTCGTTTTTTTCGCCGTTAAACCATGAGGGAGAGCACAAAAAAGCACATCCAAATCAGGGATGTTTTCATCCTGCAAGATCCCCACCTTTTGATCCAACCAATGTGGATAAACAGATTCATAATCTTCTCCAGCTACACTGGACGAACCAAGATACAAATCCTTCACTTCTTCATGTCTATGTAACAACCTCACCAATTCTTGCCCCGCATACCCTGTCGCCCCAAGAACGCCGACTTTCATATCTTGTCCCTCCACTCTCCGAATTAATTTATTTTATAATTATACATTCCTACGCATAAAAATTCAATCCTTTCGATATAAGAAAACTTGCCTTGCAATGCTCTAACCTCAAACATCCTGTTCGATTATGGCCGACTGACTGGTATAAGAAAAGAGGGGTCTCCCCCCCACTTAATGGACCACACAAATTTTAGCCCCACTTCAGAACCCTTTGCATAGTATTACCACCCAACCGAATTCCCATTAATATTATTTGCGCATCTGAAACTCCCTCTTGATTTTCTGTAAGAGTTTCTTATCATTGATCACATCCCAACCCGTTAGGGCGAGGGTTTGCATTGCCAACATAACAAGCTCTTCTCCATCTGGCGAGAGCGTGGCTTGGGCGAAGTCTCTGGTATGTGGTATCTCCGTGCCTGTCCCTAATGTTAAATAAGGATGAATCGCTGGAACAGCCCTGCTGACATTTCCCATGTCCACTGACCCCATGGCAGTTTGTGGAGGAGCAATTTGATTAATACCCATCTCTTGAAGGTTTTTCGTAAAGCACTCTGCTAAGGACAAATTGGTATGCATCTCATCATAAGAAAACTCGAATTTCTGCCAAGTCATCTTCGCCGAAACCATGGAGGCAGCACCTTCAGCACAACGAATCACTTTCTCCCGCAATTCATCCAAGTCTTTGCGTCTTCGGGCCCGAATATAAAAACGTGCCACAGCGCGTTCTGGCACAATATTCGGGACTGTCCCTCCCTCTGTAATAATCCCGTTAATTTTCATATCTTGGGGAATCTGTTTCTTCAGGGCATTGATTCCAACAAAAAAGTTAATCATAGCATCCAAAGCATTAACCCCAAAATAAGACGCCGCTACAGCATGGGCAGCTCGACCATGAAATGTAAATTCCAAGGCATCCAGAGCAAGGCTAGAAATAATAGGGACATTTTGGCTGCCTGGATGAAACATGATGGCAGCATCAACATCCTTAAAAATTCCTTTCTCAACCAAGGTCACTTTAGCTCCGCTTGTTTCTTCAGCAGGGCTACCAATGACCAAAACTTCACCGGATAGTTCTAAACTTTTGCTTAGGATAACCGCTGCGCCCGCGCTAGCCGCCCCAATCAAATTATGCCCACAACCATGCCCTACATCCGGCAAGGCATCGTATTCCGCCAAAAATGCGATTTTAGGGCCGGGACGTGTGCCTTTGAATCTAGCCAAAAAAGCTGTTTCTACCTCCGCAATACTGCGAGTTACTTCAAACCCATGTTTCTGGAGAAAACTGCACAACACATTCGAGGCAAAGTATTCCTTATATCCGAGTTCCGGATGCTCCCCGATTTGCCGTGCAACTTCCCACACTTCCCCACGAAGATGTTGTGCTTGAGCTATAAAAAATCCCTTAATAGCATCCACGGGTATCCCAACTCTCTGCTCCAAATTCTATAATCGTTTCTCTATGTCTAATAACTCTATAGCTCTATCAAGCTCTATCAAACACTCGTCATAGTATGAAAGGGGCATGAGAGTCTAGATAGAGTCTATTTTAGGTCTTCACTAAGCGATGAATCAGTTCCTCAGGGGTAAGACCCAGCGACAAATTGAACGTCCCTGCCCTAAATTTACTTTCCACCCCCATTTGATGAGCTCTCTCTAAAAAAGCCGCTTTATCCTTTATCAATCCTTGGGCAACCAACAAATCAGCAATTCGTTCCGAACTAGCTCCCTGCGGAATCACAAAATTCCGCTCAATTTGCGTAGAATTCTGGGTGTTCAAAGGTGGAGCTTGAACAGTCTGGGTCGACCCAACATTGGGTAAATCGCCTTGGGAAGACAGGGATGATGCAGAAGATAGGGTTTGTTTAGTTTGTTGGTTTTGTAAGGAACGCGAAGTCTGTAACGATAACGCTTGTCCTTGAAGCGGGGAAATGACCATGGCCAACATCGCACTTAAAATAAACCCTGAACTCAAACCAAGCCAATAGGAACGCGTTACTTTCATCGAATTACTCCTTTAGGCTGTGTCTTCAATACCATCAACACAGCGTCTTGGCTTAGAGATAAGTTCTGAGCAATTTCTGGTACACGTTGCCCTCGCGCAGACAATTCCAATACTTCTTGGTATTTTGGTGATATAAAGCGTGGCGGTTCAACCCCGCGATCACCTTCCCTCTGTTCATTGTCCTCCACCCTATAGAGTTTTTTAATATTGTTTCTCTTGCGTTCAATTTCTGTTAGTACATTTCCCTTAGGTTGAGCATCATTGAATTCAGTTTCCTTAAGTTCGGTTTCCCTGAGTTCCGCTTGTTTTGCTTTTTGCACTTTGTCTTGGAGAACATTGACCTGATCTTGGACACGAGTGATTTCTCTTTTCAAATACGCTAGTCCCTTTAATGCTGTCTTGGCTTCTTCGTTTGGTGAATTTCGCCAGCGCCAGCCCAAGATCAAAAACACTACTCCCAGAGAAAATAAAATGATCGGTAAAATTCCCACCCGTATTCCTCCTTAGTTCCTACAAAACCCGCAATAGCCTTACTCCATTTGGCAGATTGGGTGGGTTCATTCTGAAATTTATGCATAAAAAGATATTCGCGAAAGAGAATAGTTCTCCTGCAAACAGTAACTTAATCTCCAAATCTTCTTCCCAGATTCTTCACTTTACTCAAAAAACCTAGCTTCTTCACTATGACCTAGGATGCCTTATCTTTCGTTTTAGACCCTTGGTCTAAACCTTGTTTACTGAAGTAGACACTTAGACCTCGAAAGATGGCCATTGCCAGCTTTTGTTGATAGTCTGGGGTCGTCAATAACTGCTCTTCCGCTAGGTTTGAAAGAAAACCCACTTCAACGGTTACTGCTGCTTGATGCGCTTTTTTTAACACATAGATATCTTGATTTCCTTTGATCACTCTTTTGCCATTAGTCATGCTATTGAGCTCCTGTTGAATCGATTGAGCTAATAGCTTTCCTTCCTGAGAATCCGAGTGATAGAACGTCTGCGCGCCCGTCAGTTTTGGATTTGGAAAACTATTAGCATGAATGCTTAAATAGACATCGGCCTGGGTATCCATACCCAGTTGAATTCGTTGTGCCAAATCCTCTCGTTTCCGTTTCAGTAGCCCTTGTGACGTTCCTAGGTCGCGGTCATCCTCTCGAACCATAATTGTTTTAGCCCCACTTTGTTGCACTAGCGCTTGTAATCGTTTGGACACGCCCAAGGTAATATCTTTTTCCAAGACCTTGCTTTGACCGACTGCACCTGGATCTACTCCCCCATGTCCTGCATCGATTACCACAACTCGATTTCCTAAGGTCCAACTCCAGATCCTCTGGTCCCGACCACTTAAGCCCCACCCCAGAAATAAGCTTAACAAAAGCACAACTACAATTGCTAAAATTCCTTTACGACGTTTCAAACTCACAACCCATATAGGTTTCATTCCCATCCTCCTTCATCCAGTCTATCCCGTCTAACCTTATGGGAGAGAGATTCGGAATATGCGTAGAGCTTGTCAGAAAAGATGGGGAAACGCCTTAGTTACACTGCCATCCGAACATATAATTCTGCGGTACCAAAGAAAAAGGAAGGGATAAATCCCTTCCTTTGATCGTAAGCATATGAGTTTGTACATGCAATCGTACAAAGTGTTTTCGAGGTGACGTGCATTGATGCACGTCGTGTACAACTTAACGTTTGGAGAATTGAGGAGCCTTACGAGCTTTCTTCAAGCCGTATTTACGACGTTCCTTCATACGTGGGTCACGTGTTAAGAAACCAGCCCTCTTCAGACTTGGACGGAGACTAGCATCCGCCTTCAGCAAAGCACGAGCAACGCCTAAGCGTATTGCACCAGCTTGACCTGTAGTGCCACCCCCGTGAGCGAGAGCGATAACATCGTATTTAGCAAGGGTATCTGTAATGTTAAAAGGTTGTTGAACAATCATTTCTAGTGTCTTCTTACCGAAGTACTCAGCTAATTCGCGTTTGTTAATAATGAACTTTCCTTCACCTGGAATAAGGCGAACACGAGCGACGGCATTTTTGCGTCGTCCAGTTGCAGCATATTGTAATTGAGTTGCCATGTTTTACTTCCTCCTTCCTTAATCTATTGAATGGTCCAGATTTCAGGTTGTTGAGCTTGATGAGGGTGTGATTCTCCCTTGTACACCTTTAACTTGGTGTACATCTGTGCGCCCAACTTGTTATGAGGAAGCATTCCCTTCACGGCATGTTCCATAGCTCGTTCAGGCATAATTTGCATCAATTTTTTGTAAGGAACTTCTTTCAGCCCACCAGGATAACCTGAGTGACGTCGATACATTTTGTCGTTCAGTTTGTTACCCGTTAATACTAATTTCTCAGCATTAATAATTATGACATGATCCCCAGTGTCAACATTAGGGGTAAATGTCGGTTTATGTTTACCTCTCAGGAGACGTGCTGCTTCAGTCGCAATACGACCCAAGGGGATACCAGCTGCGTCGATGATATACCATTTGCGATCCTGGTCTTGTGCTTTCGCAAAAAACGTGGTCATGACTTTCCCTCCAATTAGCAGTATTCTGTTTTATTCTCACTTGCATGGGGCTCAATCATGCTTGCGGTACTCCTTGATCATGGGGCTCAATTCATAGTCAAGGAATAAAAAACTCATATTATCATTTTATTTAAATTCTAAACGAATGTCAAGTTTTTTCTTTTACAAGAGACCTGGGAAAACTTCAAACGGACTTTCTTCTGTATAATTCACATGCACTAGGTTCAAACCCTTCGCTGGGGCAATCATACGAGCCCGCTTTCGTTCATGACTGGCTATTATGTCAGGAATCTCTTGCGCCAAAATTCGACCTTTACCTACGTCCATAAGTGTCCCAACGAGGATACGTACCATATGGTATAGGAACCCATCCCCCACGCAAGAAACTGTTACTAATCCATCCTCTTCTTTCACCTTACATCGATAAAGTGTCCGTTCGAACGTCTTGCTAGCCCCGCCAGCTGCGGCAAATGTTTTAAAATTATGACGACCCTCCAGAAAACTTGCTGCCACCTGCATCTGAGCCACATTCAACGGAACAGGTACATGATGCGCATAGAGCCGCTTAAATACATCTGG
>JAJYAS010000253.1:916-5834 GCA_021779415.1 Bacillota bacterium | reverse complement strand
CAGAGGTTGGTTAGGACAGAAGTATCCGACTGTAACAGAACCCACTGTAATGCCTACAGTTCCTGCAGTCCCTAGTAAGAGCAAAGCAATTGATGAGGCAGTTAAGAAATATTTTAATGAATTGCCAAACGATTCCAATAAAATTGATCTCCCGGTTATGAAAGATGCTCTTGCCAAAGGGGCTGACAAATACTACTTAATTGATGTTCGTAAAGCTGAAGATTTTGCTAAAGGCCACATTAAAGGAGCCGTAAACATTCCCTACGGTCCTGACATCGCGAAAAACCTTGATTCGATCAAGGAAAAAAGCAAAGGTAAAACTGTCGTTGTCTATTGTTATACCGGACAAACGGCTGGGCAAACCGACTCCTTGCTTAATATCTATGGCATCCCCACAAAGAGTCTGAATTTCGGATTCGGCATGGCTGGCTTTAGTAAAGGGTGGAGTTCTGACAAAGCTTATGAAGTTGTACAATAATAAGAGTCATTTAGTTACCTAAATAAAGGCATGTCAATCTTGATGATTGACATGCCTTTTGTCATATTATTTGACAAACACCCTAGAGTTTATCAATACTGCATTTCTGTATAACGCTTTAAGGTCTGATATTTATCTCGAGCATGTCCTTCTGCCTCGTCGAACATCTCTTGTGCAACTTCTGGGAAAACGTTCATCAGAGATGAATATCGGATTTCCCCTTTTAAGAAATCTTGGAAGGAAGCTGAAGGCTCTTTTGAGTCTAAAACAAACGGGTTCTTGCCTTGCTCTTTAAGGCGGGGGTCATGTCGCCAGAGATGCCAATACCCTGCTTCGACGGCCTTCTTCTGTTCAAGCATACTCGTTCCCATACCGGATTTAATCCCGTGGTTCACACAAGTAGCATAAGCAATAATAATCGACGGTCCACGATAGCTTTCAGCTTCAGCAATTGCCTTAATCGTTTGATTCATGTTAGCACCCATTGCTATTTGAGCAACATAGACATAACCGTAGGTCGTAGCAATCAATCCTAGGTCTTTTTTGCGGACCTTCTTCCCGGCAGCAGCAAATTTAGCAATGGCGGCAGTCTGGGTTGCCTTTGAGGCTTGCCCACCCGTATTGGAGTAAACCTCCGTATCCATGACTAGGATATTCACGTCATCTCCGCTCGCGATAACATGGTCTATGCCATTATAGCCAATATCATAAGCAAAGCCATCCCCGCCAAAAATCCAAACAGAGGGTTTGATGAGATAATCTTTTTTCTCCTTGATTTCACGCACAATTGGATTACCGGCAGCATCTTCCTTGCTCATCGCTTCAAGGACGCGGGCAGAGGCTCGTTTTGATCCTTCTCCATCGTCCATGTTTTCTAGCCATTCCTTGAAGGCTTCTTTGAGGTTTTCGCCAATCGCACTCTCCAAGCCCTGTTGCATAAGCTGAGCTAGTTTAGCTCGAATTTGCTTTGAACCCAGATATATGCCATAGCCAAACTCAGCATTATCTTCAAAGAGTGGACTCATCCAGGCGGGTCCTTTGCCTTCTGAATTAACTGTATATGGAATAGAGGGTGCACTACCACCCCAGATGGAGGAACAACCCGTTGCGTTGGCAATTAACATACGGTCACCATACAACTGGGTAATAAGCCTGGCATAGGGTGTCTCACCACAGCCTGGACAAGCACCATTGAACTCCAGGAGCGGCCGGGCAAATTGACTTCCTTTCAAAGTCTTAACATCCATAAGATGGCGTTTTTCTGTCACGTTTTTAATCGCATATTCCCAGTTTTCTGATTCCATTTCAATCTCATGATCGGCGGGTTTCATAATAATCGCTTTCCCTGGTGCGGGACAAACGTCCGCACAGTTTCCGCAACCTGTACAATCAAGGGGTGTAACCTGAATGCGATAGTGATAACCTTCAAGCCCTTTGCCAATAGGTTTCTTAGTTTTAAAGGTATCCGGTGCTTTTTCTAGCTCGCTGTCATCCAAGAGGAAAGGCCTAATGGTTGCATGAGGACAGACATAAGCACACTGATTACATTGAATACATTGATCGATTTGCCATTCGGGTATATAAACTGCAATTCCCCGTTTTTCGTAACACGTTGTGCTTAGAGGGAAAGTACCATCTTCAACACCTACAAAAGCACTGGTCGGCAGGTCTTCTCCTTCATGACGAGCCATAGGTCTCTGAATGTTTTTGATAAAGTCCGGCTCATCCTTGATAGGCATATCCTCATCTGGAACCTCAGCCCAGGCATCAGGAACCACCACTTTATGTAAGGCTTCAGTTCCTCGATCGACTGCCTTATAATTCATCTCGACAATATTTGAACCCTTCTTACCATAGACTTTCTGAATAGAGTCTTTGAGGTATTGAATAGCTTCTTCCACAGGAATCACCTTCGCTAATTTAAAGAAAGCCGCCTGCATGACCATATTGATACGCCCGCCGAGCCCGATTTCCCCAGCAATGGAAATAGCATCAATGATATAAAAATTGATCTTATTTCTAGCAATATCACGTTTAAGAAAAGCCGGCAGATGATCTTCAAGTTCAGCTGCTTGCCAAGGACAGTTGAGAACAAACGTCCCACCTTTTCTCAGGCCCTTAAGGAGATCATAGTGATAAATAAACGACTTATTATGGCAAGCAATATAATCTGCATCAAATACCAAATAAGACGATTTGATCGGTTGCTTGCCAAAACGCAGGTGTGAAATGGTCGTCCCACCGGATTTCTTACTATCATATTCAAAGTAACCTTGTACATTAAGGTCAGTATTATCTCCAATAATTTTAATCGCACTTTTATTCGCACCGACAGTACCATCAGAGCCAAGTCCCCAGAACTTACATCGGATTGTCCCTTCTGGTGAAGCGTCAATGATCTCCTCGATGGGTAAGGAAGTATGGCTCACATCATCGATAATGCCAATCGTAAAGCGATCCTTAGGCTGAGGCTGCTTCAAGTTCTGGTAAGTAGCGAGAATCTGCGAGGGAGTAGTGTCTCTAGAACCTAGACCATAACGTCCCCCTACAATGATTGGTTGTGAGGTTTCATGGTTAAAAATTTGCAAAATATCTAGGTACAGAGGTTCGCCCGTCGAGCCAGGTTCCTTCGTTCGGTCAAGGACTGCAATTTTCTGAACAGATTTAGGCAAGACATCAAAGAAGTACTTTTTGGAGAAGGGACGGTATAGGTGAACTTTAATCAGCCCAACCTTTTCCCCTCTTTGAGCCATAAAGTCAATGGTTTCTTCGATTGTGTTACAAACAGAACCCATTGCTACGATAATGTTCTCAGCCTCAGGGTCACCATAATACTGGAAGGGAAGGTACTCCCGGCCAGTTATTTTCTTGATCTCTCTGAAATAATCCTCGACGATATCCGGGACGGCATCGAAAAAGGGGTTTGAAACCTCACGTCCTTGGAAATAGATGTCTGGATTTTGGGCAGTGCCCCTGAGGACAGGATGGTTTGGATTCAAAGACCGATCTCTAAATTCTTGAATCTTTTCATAATCGACAAGCTTAGCAATTTCGTCATAACTTGTGGTCTCAATTTTTTGAACTTCATGGGAAGTTCTGAACCCATCAAAGAAATGTAAAACCGGAACCCGTGATTTAATCGCTGCAAGATGCGAAACATAGCCTAAGTCCATAGCCTCTTGAACATTGTTCGAGCAAATCATTGTAAAGCCTGTTTGCCGAGCAGCATTAATATCTTGATGATCTCCAAAAATAGATAAAGCGTGGGTTGATAAAGCTCTGGCAGTGACATGGAATACTGCCGGCACTAAATTTCCAACCAATTTATACATTTCAGGAATCATCAGCAGCAAACCTTGGGAAGCAGTATAGGTTGTGGTCAAAGCCCCAGCTTGAAGGGAGCCGTGCAACGCGGCTGAAGCACCAGACTCGGATTGCATCTCGACAACCTTTACCGGTTGATCAAATAAGTTCTTTTTGCCATGTGCTGCCCATTCGTCAACTCCCTCGGCCATCGGAGAAGAGGGCGTGATTGGAAAGATAGTTGCGACCTCAGTCAGAGCATAAGATGCTTCCGCTGCGGCCTGGTTTCCGTCCATTGTTTTCATTTTCTTCGCCACACTAAGAGCCTCCTCTAAAAAAAACTTTGAATCTAAGTCTGAATTAGTATTCGTCACTGGAAGACTCTCATACATATTTTTTCAATAAATCCGGAAAAAAATATAAAAAATCCTAGACTTTCTAAATCTAGGATTTTTTATGTCACATCGCTTACAATTTTGAATATTAACGGACTTTCTGACGAGGCGCCCAAGATACGTTGCCTATCTTAAGCTAGAATTTCTTCCACAGGGGTATAGGGCAGACTCTGATCATCAGCTACCGCTTTAAAGGTTACTTTTCCATTATAAACATTAAGCCCGCGTGCTAAACCAGCATCGTCTTTAAGAGCTTGACGCCATCCTTGATTGGCAATTTTCAAAGCATAGGGAAGGGTTGCATTCGTTAAAGCAAAGGTAGATGTACGAGACACCGCGCCAGGCATATTAGCAACTGAATAATGCACGACACCATGCTTCATATAGGTCGGATCGCTATGAGTTGTAACCCGATCAATGGTCTCGATCGAACCGCCTTGGTCAATCGCCACATCAACAATCACCGAGCCCATTTCCATCGTTTTAACCATTTCTTCGCTCACTAGTTTGGGAGCTTTAGCACCAGGAATAAGTACTGCTCCAATCAAAAGATCAGCTTTTTCGACCCACTTCGCGATATTAAAACTGTTAGACATGACTGTCATGACTCTACCTGCAAAGATATCATCCAGATAAGCAAGACGGTCGCCAGAGTTATCAAGAATCGTAACCCGAGCACCCATCCCAACGGCCATCTTAGCTGCATTCGTGCCGACAATACCCCCGCCAATAATCACGACTT
>JAJYAS010000253.1:0-906 GCA_021779415.1 Bacillota bacterium | reverse complement strand
ACTCCAGGGTTTTTCGAGCATTTGGGCACCAATTTGCACCGCCATACGGCCGGCCACTTCGCTCATTGGGGATAAGAGAGGCAAGGTATTATTTCGTCCGACAATGGTTTCGTAAGCAATACCTATGACCTTTTTCTCAAGTAAGGCCTTAGTAAGCGCAGGTTCCGGTGCTAAGTGCAAGTAGGTGAATAAGATTTGCCCTGCGTGGAATAAATCATATTCCGCAGCTAAGGGTTCTTTGACTTTAATAATCATTTCCGAACGATCAAATAAAGCTTTCTTGTCGGCAATGATGGTTGCGCCAATCTTAGCATAACTTTCATCGGAGAAACCGCTTCCTAAACCGGCACTTTGCTCGACTAATACAGCATGACCTGCCCGGCACAAATCTTTAGCGCCTGCAGGAGTTAGACCTACACGGTTTTCATTATTTTTAATTTCCTTTACTACACCTATAATCACGATTAATCCCCCTACTTTTTATTGCATCTATTGTGTGATGCTAATCCAGCATTTATGCTGTTCAACAAATATTGCAATAAGTATGCCAATTCCAAGATGCCTGCTTTATTTGAATAATCTTAATATACCTATTGATTATGGAAACTTTTGTTTCCATAATCAATTCCACTGGCACGAAAAGTTTCCAAACAAAAATCGTCCCATTTCACTATCAAAGTGGAGTGAGGACGATTTTGTTTTTTTGTTGTTTATAGAAGCAAAAGTTGGGATGTGAAAACAACCTAAACAAGTCTTAGTACAACCCTGTCTGTTTTCGAAATTTCTATAAAGTGAGTTCTTTATTGTATAGGCAACTCATATTTGCGCATTTTCTTTAACACTGCGGTATGAGACAATCCAAGTACCACTCCCATACGCCTAGAAGATCGAAAACGCTGAGAGGTT
>JAJYAS010000252.1 GCA_021779415.1 Bacillota bacterium | reverse complement strand
CATGGACCATTACAACTTGGAGGCCTCTGCCCAAATTGTTGTCGGACAGTTGCGATATGCTAAACAACTTGCTATGGATCAACGAAAAGAAATCTATCTGGCAATGGGTAAAACAACCGTAGAAGTACTCGATTCGAGTAATATAGAGTACGGAGGTTTGCAAGCTCTAGACAGTGGGGTGAACTTTGATAGTTCAACTGCGGAGAGTAATGGCTTAAAGATTAATGCGGACAAAGCAAAAGGGTTACCTTATTTGGTGTATGATGCCCGCGGTTTTGTTGTAAATTCAGCTGGAAGTAGCGGGAATATCGATATTGTCTTATCCAGCGTACGAATGGGCAGATCGGTTATTATTGTTGTTGAAGTACAAACAGGAAATATTACAGTTCAGTGGTGACAGGCTAGTTTAGGAGAGCAAGAATGAGGGAGACGTTGTATGAGGCGCTGGCACGATGAGGGTATGACTCTGATCGAGGTTGTTTTCGCAATAAGCATTTTATTGATTGGAGTCACGTTTGTGGTTAAAAGTGACACGGCGATGTATCACTATCGTTCTCAAGGTGAGATCAGGCAACGGATGCTTTTCTATGCTGCTGGTCAAATGGAACGTGTTCTCCAAAATCAAGCGGTCATCCAGGGGAATGAGTCGGGAAATCCTGAATATTTAAGTTTTAATGTAGAGGTTAATGATTCGGATTTTACTGGATCTGATCTGACCCCGGTTCAAGGTCAAATAAAAGTTATAACCGTTACCGTATCCATTGTTTCTCATGCTGCTAATTCACCTGATCCAGTGAGACTGACTACATGCAGGGCGGACCAATGATGAAAAATAAACATATGGCTAAGAACAGCACAGGAGCCTTCACCCTTCTGGAAGTCATGATCGCCATCTCGATTTTTGGTTTGCTTTTATTATACGCTTCCCAATTTATGCGTACGGAAATATCCGGCTATGATTCGGCCTCCAAGCAAAATGAGGTGGAACAAAAAGAACGCGTTGCCATGGTGCAAATCTTGGATGAACTTCGTTTGAATTGTTATACATATTTTAAATCTACTTCAAATGACCAGGGGATCTATCAATACGCGAGTGCAGCTGCAGCTGCTTCGGGATCAAAGGGCGAAAGCGACCCCTGTCTAATTTTTATTAAGTCACCATCATCATCTAAGACACCACCGCCTTCAACCAAACTATTTTATGACTATGATACTAGTAAAGGAGAAGGCACACTATGGTACATGAAAGATGAAGTTAACAAATACCTCATTGCAGACGACATTTCGCAAATCAGCCTTACACCAGATGACCACGATAAACATCTGGTAAAAATAGATATTACAATAGGCGGTCATAATGGGTCTCAACCCTATGAACTTATGACCTGGGCACGCTTGAACTAGCAGGAGGAGAGCCGCTTTGAAAGAAAGAGGTTCGGCACTACTAACAGCCGTTATCATGGTTATGGTTTTGCTGGCGATATCTGGGATCTTCTTTACAACTATAATCTATCAAGCAAAAAATGAGTCGTCAGAAGAAAAAGGGCTTAAAGCTTATTATTTAGCTGAAGCAGGCCTACAATATGGTATAGCTGCAGGAAAAAAGGCAGTAGCGGATGGGACTTTGGCAGCGGGGGGTACTCTTACGTTGCCCAGTGTGACCCTTCCAGGACAGAGTGGACACTTTGAGGTTAGTATTACCAATGGGACGAGTTCTTTTACAGTGACAAGTACCGGTGATTATTTTAATGATCGAAGGGTTAAACAAGGTGAGTATTGGTACGGCGATCATGGTGGTACTGATTGTAAAGATGAAGGCACTTTTCCGGACTACCCTTTATGGGATCCTAATGCCGTCTATCGTGATGGCACCAACTCTCATGTTAGTTATATAGATGCCGACGGCAACAAAAGGTATTTTTATAATCTTTGGTATGCAGATCATGATGATATTCCTGGAGTAGCTGATGTATGGCAAGAGATCACAATAAAATGGCGATCATTTAATCGGTATAAATTAGGTGCTGTTAATATTGTCTGTTATCAGGGTAAAAAATTCATAGTAACACAAAGTAATTGGTCAGAAAATCAGCAGCCAGGAGCTTTAAATAACCCTTGGAATGAGATAACCAATGAGTGGCGCAATTTCAATTTCTATCATGATGAAGGTGCCTTTGTAATCTATAATTCCAGTTTGTTCCGATCGAGGTTCTATTCATATAATACGCAACCAGGTTTAGTAAACAGTCCATGGCAGGAGCTAACGAATAATTGGACGAATTTTAATAATTATAATGAAGGAGATATTGTAGTTTATAACGGGGACCTGTATCGCGCCCATAATAACGGTGACGCTGATTTTATACAACCTGGTTCAAACAACGGCTGGCAAGAATTAACCGTCGAATGGAAACCCTTTAATATTTATGATCCGAAAGATAACAACACATATAATGACGTCGTGTACACTGGACAATGGTATCGAGCTAATTATTATAATAAAAATACGATTCCCGGAACTTCAAATGCCTGGCAATTAATAAACAAATCGGATGTCTCAGACCCTGTTTTTCTGGGTGTTATGGTCACTCCTGCTGCGGCGTATGTTACCGCAGGCCAAAGTCAAACATTTACGGCGAAAGCGATTTATTCAGACGGGTCAACAAAGGATGTTTCTGCTTCAGCAACCTGGAGCAGTTCAAATCCGAGTTATGTGCAGAATACCGGTAATGTTTTTAAAGGTATAAAAGCAGGGACTGTCAGCGGTACCATCCTTGAATCTACTCCCGCCTCCTTCCCTATTGGAATAACAATTCCTATCACCGCTAGTTACCGGGGGAAGAAAGGTTATGGTTATGTAACGGTAAATCCTTCAGCCTCAGATCCTAATTCCGGAAATAGTGGAACAAATGGAACTAACGGTGAAGGACTCTTATGGGAAAAGGAAATTATAGTAAACAGTTGATAAATTAATACAGTCAAAGGTCATCAATTAAGATCAAGAAGGGGATTAGCCGTGTTTAAACAAAAACAATGGTTGGCTGTTGTACGGGGGAACCACTGGGTTGTTGCCAAAGTCGCCCGACGTAATCTTAAACTCGATATTCTCCGCTTGTCTGAATTTCATGGACCCTCTGAATTTGAATCGGATACCGAACAGAATCTCTCTTCAGAGGGTGAACTTGCTATGGAAGAAAGCAGCCAAGAAGAGAAGAGTTCGAGTGGTGGAAAAAAGTCAGACCTACTTAAAGCATGGTTGCTTAAAAACCATGTTCCTATCAATAAACTTCGCCTTGCCGTCTCCTGCCCGGGCGTAATTACTAGGATGGTCACCCTCCCTCTGATATCAAATCATGATTTGGATAAGCTTCTAACGGAACAAGTTGAGCAGTATTTCACGTTGAATATTTCGGATTACGTCGTTGATTATCGATTATTAGATCGATTAGTAGAAGATGGAGAGCTGCGCCAACGGGTTCTTCTGGCTGCTCTGCCAAAGTATCATTGGGAAGCGTTATGGTCGGAGTGGGAAGAGATTGGATTTAAGCCGAAAGTAGTGGATTTAGCTGCGGATGGTTTGGCTCGTTTATACTCAAAATTAAGTCTAAATGACTTAATGAAGACTAAGGTTGAATCTGAGGCTTCACTGGATTTGGCGATCATTGACTTGAATGCGGATCGAGTGGAAGTTATTCTTCTAGAGCACGGCGTGTTTTTTCTGTATTCGGATATAGAGGTCTCTTTAGAAGTATTGGACCAAGTTAAGAAGGATGTGAGTGCTTCTTCCGAAGGGATCGGAGATGGGCAACTAGAAGAAACGGATTTAGATCTGCAAACCGCAAAATTGCATGCTTGGGCTAAAACGGAAGTTGAGATGACTCTGAGAAATGTCTTGCAATCGCTCTCTGAATTTTTTGGCTTTTTTGCAGCACGGCATTTTGGCAAATCCATTGATCGTATTTATATTACGGGGGACTATTCAGATCTTCCTTTCTTAGAAGAGATTTTCCAATCGAATTTGGAGATATTTACCCAGGTAGGCTTCCCTAACGCCTGGCGTCCCCGCTTTAGCCGATCGGTTAAAACGTATCAGAAAAATGGGATGAAGTATGGCAGTCTTTACGGTTTAGCCATGCGGGAGGGCTAAATGAGAGGAAAAATAGAATTTAACTTTGCCCAACGCTGGCTTGAAAGTCTTGCCCGAGAAACCTCGAACCATTCAAAATTAAAATTTAAAATTATAACCTGGGGAATCGGAAGTCTTTTAATCTTAGGAGTTATTGGCAGTACTCCTTGGCTTTGGGATTATAAAGTGAGCAGAGACATCGCCTTGGTTGAAGAGAAAATCTCATCTCTCAGAGAAATCGCGAATCAGGTTAGCCAATTGAAGTCGCTAAAAGCCGAAGTGGAAGGAGAACAACAGACACTAAATCTCATCCAGAAAACCACCCATGATCCAGGTCCAATTTTAGAAAAACTGAAGAGTATGTTACCTGTTGGGACGGTTGTCAATTCATTTTCCTTACAGGAAAATAACGTGGCCTTGAGCGTAAGTGTTCCAACACCTGTGGATGTGGCCCGTTTATGGGTTAGTCTGCGCGATTCAGGGATGTTCCAGGAAGTTGATATTCAAACCGTTTCGCTACAAGACAAAGTACAGAGTTTGAATTTTAATTTGATGTTAAAGTAGATTCTCTACTGCACAAAAATAAGGTAGAGGAGTTAAGGAGCAGAAAGGATGAAAAAGGAAAGATTACAAGTAATTATTCTTTTAATGATAATAATGTTTGGGATTAGCTATGCCTATGTCAAATTTCTTTTTCTGCCCCAGTGGACGGTTATTCAAGGTGATACTAATCGGCTAGTATCTCTGCAAAATCAATATCAGGAATTACTCACCTACCAAAAGAATAGAACTGGTCTTCAACAGGATATTAAAACGTTAGAGAATAAAGTGCTTCAATTGAAGGTCAAACTTCCTAATCGGCTTGATAAACCCCAATTAATGGTTGGACTCTATACGCTGGCAAAACAACACGCAGTCGCTCCTCAGTCAATTGCTTTTGAGCAAGCTCAAACCAAAGGTGCTTATCAAGAGATGGGGATAAGCTTTAGTTGTTTGGGTAAGACTGCGGACTTACTCGCCTTGATTCATGATTTACAATTTGGAGGGGGTCAACGACTAGCGGTCAAAAGTTTGAGCCTTACCGGTTCACAGGGTAACATGCGAGCAGAGTTAAAGTTGACGGCTAGTGCCAGTATAGGAATTTTGAACAATTCAACCCAGAAACCAGATTTTATGAATACTCCCATCGGTGTTGACTCTCCTGTAAAGATGTTTCAACCTTAAAAAACCGCCTTCCTGAAATAAACGGGATGGCGGTTTTTTAATATTAGTGGGATAAGCAAAATTTCTCCCCCGTACGCATAAGTAATAGAACAACGACAACGTGCAAAAAGGGGTGGAGAAGATGTTCGCGGAACTATTTCTCGTCACGATGGCGCTCTCTGTTCTCAAGGGAGTCTCCTTACTGGTCTCGTATATCAACAACAATGCCTTTCCCCAGCCCTTAAACGAGCGTGAGGAAGCACGCTGTTTGCTAATCCTGAGTGAAAGTAAAACAGAACCTTTTACGCTAACACGTGAGGTTGAGCAAGCGCGTAATACCTTAGTGGAGCATAATTTGCGCTTGGTTGCTCATCTAGTCAAGAAGTTTGACGGAACAGGAGAAGATGCTGACGACCTAATTTCTATTGGCACCATAGGTTTAATTAAAGGGATCAACACTTTTGATCCGGGCAAAGGGACAAAACTCGCTACCTATGCGGCAAGATGTATTG
>JAJYAS010000251.1 GCA_021779415.1 Bacillota bacterium | reverse complement strand
ATATTCATTAATACATTAATTCCTATTGAACCGCCGTATACCGAACGGTACGTACGGTGGTGTGAGAGGACGCTGTATAAAATAATTATTCAGCTCCTACTCGATTTTCAAGGTACGTTTCAGGATCGTTTTCTGGCCATTTGCATGGGATAAATATTGGGACAGACAGTCCCGCCGGATGGTTTCAAATGATATACTGGAACAAGCGACCATTATAGAGAAAGAAGAGGAGAAAAGAATTGGTCATATCACATCTTGGAGAATTAGCGGCTTTGACGACTGCCCTTTGTTGGACACTTTCTGCGACAGCTTTTGAAGTGGCGGGGAAAAGGGTAGGTTCTTTATCCGTTAATCTTATTCGCTTAGTTTTAGCCTTTGTGTTAATTTCTGGTTACAATTTATTCACAAGGGGAATGGTTTTACCCCTGGATGCTACAGGTCCGACCTGGTTCTGGTTAATCTTTTCTGGACTGATCGGCTTTGTTCTTGGGGATCTGTTTTTATTCCAAGCTTATGTTGAAGTGGGTTCTCGTATTTCAATGTTAATTATGTCCATCGTCCCACCCATAACAGCGATTGTGGGTTTTTTGATCCTAGGAGAAAGAATAACTCCAATGGCTGCACTTGGAATGGTCATTACCTTGGGAGGGATTGCTTTGGTTATCCTGACGAAGGATTTAGGTGAAAAGAAAGTTAAGTTATCTCATTCGATTAAGGGGTTAACCTTTGCCTTTTTGGGTGCATGTGGACAAGCCTTCGGCTTGGTTTTGAGCAAGTTGGGAATGGGCACGTTTGATCCCTTTGCCGCGACTCAGATCCGTATAATCGCCGGTATCTTTGGATTTTTTATCGTAATTACCCTCTTGAAGGGTTGGGGAAAGTTACATACAGCGTTTAAAGATAAAAATGCCCTTAAGTGGATCTCAATCGGTTCCGTGTTTGGTCCGTTCCTCGGGGTTTCTCTTTCTTTATATGCGGTCCAACTTGCGCCCACAGGTGTTGTTTCTACCCTAACCTCAATTACCCCGATCCTAATCATTCCATTCTCTGTTTTTCTTTTTAAGGAGAAAGTACGGCCTCAGGAAATCCTTGGTGCATTTATATCACTCATTGGAGTTTCGCTTTTATTCTTGTAAGATTATAGAGGGAATGAGCACCGAAATACCTACTAAATGGGAATAAAACTGTGATAGGGAGGGAAAATGTGAAAGGGAGGCTGGAAACAAAAAGATAAATGTCAGACCTGTTCTCCTTAAGTAAAACTCTCTCAGCTTAATTATAGTTGCGAAAATTAAACCTAATACGTAATAGGGCTCATTTTTTGTTGTAATAATTGATTATTTTGAGTGATTTATGTATAATTTGCATTGTTGTAAATGAGATGTGGAGGTTGTGAAATGGGAAAAGCTCTGATTATCGGTGCTGGCGGAGTTGCTAGTGTTGCTATTCATAAATGTTGCCAGAACCCAGATGTATTTGAAGAGATTTGTATCGCGAGCAGAACGGTCGAAAAATGTGATGCTATCAAAAACAAATTGGCTGGAAGTCGCACAAGAATTCAAACGGCTCAGCTTGATGCTGATAATACCGACATGGTCATTGACTTGATTAAGAGTTTTAAACCTGATATTGTTATTAATCTTGCGCTCCCTTATCAGGACTTGACGATTATGGATGCCTGCCTGGCTACAGGTGTGGATTATCTAGATACGGCAAATTATGAACCGCCCGATATCGCTAAATTTGAATACAAATGGCAGTGGGCGTATCGAGAAAAGTTTGCTCAGGCAGGGTTAACTGCCTTGCTAGGAAGCGGTTTTGACCCTGGGGTTACCGGTGTTTTCTGTGCCTATGCCCAGAAACATTATTTTGATGAAATTCATTCGATTGATATCGTGGATGCCAATGCTGGCGATCATGGATATCCCTTCGCCACAAATTTTAACCCTGAAATCAATATTCGTGAAATTACCGCGAACGGAAGATATTATGAAAACGGTTCGTGGATTGAAACTGACCCGCTTTCCATGAAAAAAGTTTATGATCTTCCGGAGATAGGCCCCAAAAGTATTTACCTTATGTACCATGAAGAGCTGGAGTCCCTCGCCATTCATATCAAGGGAATTAAACGCATAAGATTTTGGATGACGTTTTCAGACAATTATCTGAATCATTTACATGTCCTGGAAAACGTGGGCATGACTTCGATTGAGCCCATTAATTATGAGGGGCAACAGATTATTCCTTTGCAATTTTTAAAGGCTATACTTCCCGACCCAGCTTCCCTCGGACCGAGAACCAAAGGGAAAACGAATATCGGTTGTATTATCCAAGGGACTAAAGACGGAAAGCCCAGAACCTACTATGTTTACAACATTTGTGATCATCAAGAATGTTATGCAGAGGTCGGGTCGCAGGCCATTTCGTATACAACAGGAGTTCCGGCCATGATTGGGGCAATGTTAATGCTCAAAGGGGTTTGGAAAAAACCTGGAGTCTTCAATGTTGAAGAATTTGATCCAGATCCGTTTATGGAAGCGTTAAATCAATGTGGTCTACCGTGGCAGGAAAGTTTCTCGCCAACTCTCCTTGATTGAGGTGTATTAATGGACATTGATATCAGCGCTCTACCATCACCCTGCTATCTTGTGGATGAAAGACTTTTGTTAAGAAACCTAGAAATCCTGCATTCCGTACAACAACGTACGGGGTGTAGAATTCTTCTTGCTTTAAAAGGATTTTCGATGCATTCGGTGTTTCCTTTAGTGGGCAACTATCTTAAAGGGGTAACTGCAAGCTCATTATTTGAGGCTAGGCTGGGTTATGAAGAAATGGGGAAAGAAGTTCATATTTATGCGCCGGCTTACGTTGAGGAGGAATTTGATCAAATCCTCGAAAATTGTGATCATATTACCTTTAATTCGTTTGATCAATGGAATCGCTTTAGGGACAAGGTTGAAAACCTTAAAACAAAAAAGATAAGCTGTGGCATCCGTGTCAATCCGGAATATTCGGAGATCGAGACGCCTATTTATAATCCCTGCTATCAGTATTCAAGACTTGGTGTGACGTTGTCTAATTTCCGGCCTGAAGAGCTTGAAGGGATTGAAGGACTTCATTTTCATACCATGTGCGAGCAGAATTCGGATACCTTGGAACGTACGATTAAAGTGGTTGACCAAAAATTTGGCGAATTCATTAAAACTATGAAATGGCTCAATTTAGGTGGAGGGCATCATATTACCAGACCAGGTTATGACATTGAAACCTTGGTTCGTTCAATAAAGTCCCTTCAGGATAAATATGGAGTGGACATCTTCCTGGAACCGGGTGAGGCTGTGGCATTGAACACTGGATTTCTAGTTGCCAGCGTTCTAGACATCGTGGACAATGGCATGAAGATTGCCATTTTGGATACTTCAGCCGCCTGTCACATGCCGGATGTGCTCGAAATGCCTTACAGACCGGCGATAATTGATGCTGGAAAGCCAGGTGAATTTCCTTATACCTACAGACTTGGTGGTCTGACTTGCCTTGCCGGAGACATCATTGGCGACTATTCTTTCAGACAGCCTTTAAAACCTGGCGACAGACTTGTATTTTGTGACATGGCACACTATACTATGGTGAAGAACAATATGTTTAATGGCGTTAATCTCCCTTCTATCGCACGTTACAACGAAGAAGAAGGCATTAAAATTATCCGACAGTTTGAGTATGAAGATTTTAAAACTCGGTTATCCTGAGAAAGTAGTTGCTGGGATAAATATACAACCTGCGGGTGAGGTATTTTATGAATGATTTAGCGGATTACAGACGATTAAAAAATGAAAAGAAGTATGTTCATGATTTTCCAGAAGGAATTTTAGATGTCATCGCGGAGGATTATCCTAGTCAATACTTTTTAATATTAGAGGATCAAATCCGGATAACAACTTTATTTACAAATGAAGAATGGATTGACATATTGACAAAGTCGAGAAATTCTTACGGATCTCATATTGAACGAATGAATTTAATGAGAAAATATTCGGCTCAAGGAAATTAATCTAACGATCTGCAATCATTCGTGTTTCAGGGTTTAGGCTGTGCTCATGCGCAGTCTGAACTCTTTTTTTTAGTTAAAGAAAGAGAGTGTTGTTTCTTATAGAATCATTGCTGAATTCACTAATAAATTAAAAATATTTCTCGGCAGGATTAAGCATAAAGACGTAGAAATATATAATAATATATGAATTGATATTCATTGCTACAATCTAACACATTATTCTTAAAATGTTGAGTAGCCCAAAGCCTAATAAATGTAGAACGAAAGATGAGAGAGGATGAATTAAAGATGGCGGGGATGAAAGAACGTTACGATCTGCGACGGGTTAGCCGTTTGAATGTTATTGTAATCTGGGTAATCTCCATGGCACTGACTGGCCAAGCTTTCTTGACTGGATCGACTCAGGTTGCCTTGAAAATTGGGGCTGCTACCTTTGCTGCGGCAGTTCTAAGCACGGTTCTATATTTTCTCAACCTAAATTTGAAGTTTACGGCAATCAGCATAGTATTCATTCCTGTAATAACAGCCTCATTTCTATCTTATATCGAAGGGGGAGCGGCACCGGCTAAAATTTTCCTAATTTATATCATCAGCATTTCTGAAATTGCTCTGTACTTTCGAAAGGATTTATTGCTTCTTTTCGGGGGGCTATTAAATATTTATCTGATTACCTTTTATTTATTATCCCCTCAGGGGCTACTAGGGAGTTATTATAGTTTGGAGGACTTCACAGCACGATTATTCATGCTCAATGGTAATTTGCTCTTTCTATTTTTTCTAACAAAATGGGTTGAGGAAATTATGTCGGAGGCGGATGAACGAGAAAGGCAAACGAATCATTTGCTGGAAAAGCTCCAACATGGGATGACTGAGATAACTCGGGGAACTGGAGCTTTGGAAGCACAGTTGACGGAATCGAAGGATGATGTTGCTAAGACTTTAGAGATTAGTGGCATAGTGTCCACTGTGATCAATGAAATCGCTAAGGGCGTGGAATCTGAAGCCTTAAGTATGGTGGAAATTAGTAAGGTTATGCATAAGGCAGACCAAGCCATGCAGGATACGATTGGAATTTCAAATCGGGTGGTCGGTAACTTTGAACAACTTGATGGTATGGTTCATGAGGGGACTGACCAACTTCAGGAAGTCCATAACAGTCTAGAGATAGTGAGTACTGCGATTTCGACAACAGTTGAGACCGTTGATATCCTGCAAAACGATTTGGTAAATATGAATTCTCTTCTAGGAAATATTGCAAGGATCGCACAACAGACGAATCTCCTTGCTTTAAATGCTGCAATAGAGGCAGCTCGTGCTGGGGAAAAAGGAAAAGGATTCGCTGTGGTGGCCGATGAAGTTAGAAAATTGGCGGATGAAAGCCAACAAATGACTGAAAAAACGAACCAGATTGTGAAGGAAATTCAAAAAGTAGCTAATTCTGCTCAGCGAGATGCTAAGAATGGTAATCAAGCAGTTCAGAAGAGTAAGCAAGCGGCTGAAATTGTGGTTAAACTGTTTACTGAGATTTTGCAAGAATTCAATGGCATGCAAGAAGACATAAATCATGAACTTAAAATTATTAACGATGCAAATAAGCTTTTTAGTGGCGCTTTATTGCAGAGTGATAATGTGGCAGCCATTGCAGAGGAGCAAGCAGCAGCTACGGAAGAGATTACGGCAACTATTGTGGATCAGTCACAACATATCCAGCAGTTGACAAATATTTTACAGAAGATATCTCAAATTGGGGCGGATTTGCAAGAGGTTCTAAATTAGAAGGGTATCACAAATTGT
>JAJYAS010000250.1 GCA_021779415.1 Bacillota bacterium | reverse complement strand
CGAAGAAGCGGTGCGGAAAGTGGAAGAAGACCAGCAACGCCTTACTATTGAAAAGACAGAATGTGAGCTGGAACTTCAGAATCTCAGGACCGTCGGAACTGAAGCTGCTCGCTCTCAGGAAGAACTCAAAAACAAATATGATACTTTAACGGAAGGTAAACCAGCCTTAGAGCGAATTGAGCAGGTAAAACAGGAATTAGCGCTGGTAACAGGGCGGGAAGAAAAGCTGAAGAAAGAGTATGAGTTGGCTAAAGAGGGATGGAACCAGGCTGAACAGCTTCAGGCGGTGAACCATAAAACACTGGAATTAGCCAGAGAGGGATATGAGACTGTCCAGCTAAAGCTGGATCAGGGTCTTAAAATAGCACAATTTCTGAGGGTAATAGAGGCCAAGAGTGCGTTGTGTGATCCTGCTGAACAACGGAAAATGGACCAAGATATCTTGGCCTTTCGGCAAAATGTTCTACTTCTTAAGCAAAAACGGGAAGAGGTTGAAGAGCAGCTTAAGGGGCGAAGACTTCGACCGGAGGAATGGCTTGCTTGGCCGGTTCGACTCAAGGAGATGGAAAACTCCAATAATGAAGCGATTGAACAACGTGGTGCTGCTCAACAAAGGGTGGATAAACTGAAGGCGGAGCATGAAGAGTGGATGCGGTTGGAACGTGAAAGGCAAACGTTAAGTCATCGCCGAGGCTTACTTAAAACTCTGCAAACCGTCTTTAAAGGAAATGCTTTCGTGGAGTTTATTGCTCAAGAACAGTTAACCAATGTATCCCTGGATGCCTCCGAACGATTGAAACAGTTAACCAACCAGCGATATGCATTAGAAGTAGACGCAGAGGGCGGGTTTATCATGCGTGACGATGCCAACGGGGGAGTGCGCCGACCCGTTAACAGTTTATCCGGAGGAGAAACCTTCCTCACCGCCCTCGCCCTCGCCTTGGCCTTGTCCACCCAGATTCAACTGCGGGGAGAATCTCCACTCGAGTTCTTCTTCTTGGACGAAGGATTCGGAACTCTAGATGCACATCTTCTCGAAACCGTGATGAACACGTTGGAGAAACTTCATCTTCAAAACTTAACGATCGGAATTATTAGTCACGTACCGGAACTGAAAAATCGCCTTGCCCGCCGTTTAGTCGTTACTCCCGCCGAAGCTGGTGGAGTAGGGAGCAAAGTCAAGCTGGAGATGGCGTAGAACGAGAAGTTTTATTGACCTGCTTCGGGGGAACTGGTAGTATTAAAATTATTAAATACTCGTAAGTCCATACAAATGAGGAGTCTTTGAGAATCAAAATTCAATAGTTTCTTTTGGTTTTTAAGTATTAATCCTAATTTTAGACATTAAAAATTACGATAACAAGTTAAACGTTAAAGATCAGAGGAACCAGAGAAAATGCTAAGACTTGAGAGGGGGGGCTATACCATGAATTTAGAACAAGCGGTCGCTATTGCACCATTCATTAAAGACTTCTATGATGAAGATGTTTCTGTTTATATTTGCAGTGCGGATACCGTAGAGGTCGGAATTAACCACGAAAATCTTAATTTGAACGTGCAGAAGGGTGAGCCTTCATCAAAGTATGAAAAAACGGTGACGATGCGAAGTTTCCTTGAGAAGAAGAGACTCGTGGTGAGGGTCCCAGTCGAGAAATCTCAGTTTGGCATGTCCTATGTAGCCATTGCTAATCCGCTGTGGAATAATGGCGAGGTGGAAGGCGCAATATCTGTGATTATATCGGACAAACGGTATGACGCTTTGAGGAAAGTTGGTATAAATTTATCTGAACTAGTAAAAAGTAGTCATGCTGCGTCTGAGGAACTTTCTGCTTCAAGCGAGGAGCTGGCGGCTACGGCTAGAAGTATGGAGGGCAGCACTTCTGTTACTAAAGTCGGACTTGAAAAAATAAATGGGATATCACAAAATATCAGTAGGATATCAGCGCAGACTAGTATCTTGGGGCTGAATGCATCAATTGAAGCTGCTAGGGCTGGAGATAAGGGGAGAGGGTTTGCTGTGGTTGCTGAAGAGGTCAGAAAATTATCTGAGGGAGCCAAACAATCTGCGGTAGCAATTTCCAAGGATATAGTAGAAGTCAACGACACGGTAAGCAATCTAATTGAGGACATCAGGCAGTTAGCCCTCGTCAGCGAGAATCAAGCAATGGACATAGGGAATCTGACATTGTCACTGGGTGAGATATCTAAAATGGCCAAAGAATTAGTAGCCCACGGAGATGCTTAATAGATTACTCAATTGAAGTCAATGTAGACAAAAATACTTTGAATAATGATAAGAGGTAAAAAATGCAGATGCCGAGCAGTGATCTAAGAGTTCAGACAGGGAAGGGTAAACAAACTTGCCTTGAAGTGACAGAGCCCTCCGAGTTATTGAAATTTTTACAGGTCAAGATCCCTAGTAAAAGTCGTAACGATCTTAAGTCCCTTCTAGAGCATCATCAGATCTCGGTAGACCAAGAAGTTATTACTCGATATAACCATCCGTTGGAGCTGGGTCAACAAGTCGTTGTTAATTGGTCTAAGGTTCTGGTTGAAAAGCAACCCCAAGGGTTAAAGATTGTATTTGAGGACCCTTATATTATCATCATTGAGAAACAGGCTGGGTTGCTTTCCATTGCAACGGCGACAGAAAAGGAACAGACTGCCTATAGTATTTTAAGTGAGCACGTGAAGAATCGAGACCCTAAGAATAAAATCTTTGTGTTGCATCGACTCGATAGGGAAACGTCCGGAGTTATGATGTTCGCTAAGAGTGAGAAGATACAGAAATTATTGCAAAATGCTTGGAAGGAAGCGGTTTTGGAACGGACCTATGTCGTGGTTGTGGAAGGAGCTGTCACTAAGGAGCAGGGGACGATCACTTCGTGGTTAACGGAAAGTAAGACGTATATGATGTACTCCAGTCGTACCCCTAATGACGGGCAAAAAGCGGTGACTCACTACAAGGTACTTAAAAAGAATAAACACTACTCTCTCTTGGAAGTGAATTTGGAAACTGGGAGGAAGAACCAGATCCGAGTTCACATGAAAGATATTGGACACAGTGTAATAGGGGATAAGAAATATGGGGCAACTAAGCATCCTCTTGCTCGCTTAGGTCTTCATGCCAGGGTTCTTGCTTTTCGGCATCCGGTGACGGGTGAGGAAGTGCGTTATGAGACAGATATTCCAAAGGAATTTTTGAATTTATTCAGCTAAGGGTAAAATTAAAGTAGGATGGAGGGGCTATGTATGTTCACTTCGATCACTGAATTCCTAAAGACATGGGAGAAAGAAGTAGAATCAACCTTGCGAATTCTAAATGCTTTAACCGACGATTCCCTTAACCAAAAAATTACAGAAGATGATCGTACCTTGGGTCGAATAGCCTGGCATATAGCGACAACAATACCTGAGATGATGTCCAGAACTGGATTAATTTTTGAAGGGTTTCGTGAGGATGCTCCAGTTCCGAATTCGGCTCAAGAGATCGTGCTTTATTTCGGAGAAGTGAGCAAGACCATGGAAGTGGGAATTAAGGAACGCTGGAAGGACCAAACTCTACTAGAAGAGCGGGAAATGTATGGTGAGATATGGGCGATCGGTACGACATTAAGTGTTTTGGTCGATCACCAGATCCATCACCGGGGGCAAATAACCGTCTTAATGAGGCAGGCAGGTCTGAAAGTACCAGGAATTTACGGGCCAGCGCGCGAAGATTGGAGTCAGTTCGGTATGGAGGCTCCTTTAATTTAACAGAGGTAAAGGGGCAACAAAAGAAAAAACCGGGTTTATACCCGGTCTTTTGATGCGTCTTTACCAATTTTATCAGCGTCAAAAGGATAAGGAATCTTCTCTGTGTTATCTGGCTTGCGCGACTTGTTGTTCGTCTTTTTGGCCATGTGCGACTTTACCTCCTTAAGAGCGTTACGGTTAGGATTCTCTGATTAGCAAATAATATGCATTGATGAATTTGGTTAAACGAATAGGAAACAAAGGGATGACGGAAGCAAAATGCTAAAGAGGTTAGAACGTGAAAAGACAACTGTACAAATAATGCTTAGGCTTTACTGTAAAGATCAGCATCACACCGTCGATGGATTGTGTTCAGAGTGCCAAGAATTATCGAATTATGCCATGAACCGCCTTGCTCATTGCAAATTCGGCGAGAATAAGCCTATATGTGGAAAATGTACAGTGCATTGTTATAGACCAGACATGCGCAAACGAATTCAAGAGATCATGAGATATGCGGGTCCGAAGATGCTTTTTGCTCATCCGCTAATGGGGCTTAGGCATTTGTTGGATGGATTTAAAAAAGTGAATTAAGGGTGAGAATATGGACCAAATAGAGCATTCCCTTGAAATGAGGGGAATGCCACACAGAGACTTGGAAGAGTATTTTCTAGCGCTTGGGGGAAAGCCGGATGAGCACGGAAACTATTGTGGCCCGAATTGGGAAGTTAGGCTGAGTGGCGAGTGGACGTGCACTTTAGGATCAATACGAATTCCGGCAACGTTAGTGACCTTTCGGGTTAACGAGGGGGACTGGCCGGACATGCTCAAAGCTTTTCGCCTTCGTTTCCTTTCAGCGGGGGGATAAAAATTCATCCCGCGGGTTATCTGAACATTAATGAAATCCGCAAGAGGGGATGGAGGACATTGAAATTTGCCTGAGCAGTTGTCAAAAGCAGTAGATTTGGGGAGGAAGCTATGAAACAGAAGAAGTGGGAGCTGGTCTTGGGACTAGTATTGGGTGTATTCTCGCTTGCGATATATATTATTCAGGATCTTATTTTTCATGATGCACGCATAATTTTAAGCGACCTCCTATTACAGATTGCTTTCCTACCAATTTATATTCTTTTATCCACAATCGTTATCGATAGCCTTTTAAGTCGAAGGGAGAAGGGGCAGAGAGTAAGAAAATTAAATATGGTCATTGGAGCTTTCTTTAGCGAGACTGGGCTTAAATTGCTTCAAGCGCTCTCTAAATTCGATAAGACTGGTGAAGAAACGAGTAGGATAATCTTACGAGATGATTGGACTCATAAGTCCGAGGAAATAATAAAATGGATAGGGAACGATGGGTTTCAGATTAACAGTCGGGTTGGCGAACTCGAAGGGTTAAAGATGCTTCTTTTGAATAAGAGGGATTTCTTGCTCAGAATGCTAGAGAATCCTAATTTACTCGAACATGAAACCTTTACAGAACTCTTATGGGCTGTCTTCCATTTGTCGGAAGAGTTGGCTAGTCGAGCAGATTTAAGCCATCTTAGTGAGGCTGATTATTCTCACTTCTCGGGAGATATCAAACGCGCGTATAGTTTATTGATTTTGGAATGGTTGACGTATATGAGTCATCTTAAGGAAGATTATCCTTTTTTGTTCTCCTTCTCCGCTAGGACCAATCCCTTTGATCCGGAGGCCCGGGCAGAAATCTCGGAATAACTTAGGGTATCTGGTAGAGTGTGGACAACGCGCCAATAAGGTCAACGTCTGGATTTAGCATGAGCCCTTGGGATGCAGAGTGGGACGCTTTGAGCGCACTTAAAGTTAGTGCAGGGATGGGAAGGGCGTAGCATTCTTCCAAGGTAAAGAAGCCCAAATCGCTGACTTCCTCAGGTTGAGCTTGAAGATCCCCCCCCATGAACTCCATCAGGAAAATAACATAGGTGTCATGTTTTTCGGCAGGTCGATCGCGTAAGGCAATGATTGAGAGCGGCCTAGCTATAATTCCAGTTTCTTCTTGAATTTCACGGATGATAGCAGTTCCAATCGATTCTCCTTGATCCACATATCCCCCGGGTATGGTCCACATTCCCTTACCGGGATTATGCCC
>JAJYAS010000249.1 GCA_021779415.1 Bacillota bacterium | reverse complement strand
AAGGATTTGTATCTTGGTTCGTCCAGTGTAGCTGGAGAAGATTATGAATCTGTTTATCCACATTGGTTGGATCAAAAGGTGGGGATCTTGCAGGATGAAAACATCCCCGATTTGGATGTGCTTTTTTGTGCTCTTCCTCATGGTTTAACGGCGAAAAAAACGAGCGCTTTTCTGGCGCGCAAGATAAAAGTGATTGATTTGGGAGCAGACTTCAGGCTGAATTCGGCTGAGGTCTATGAAGAATGGTACAAAATTAAGCATCCGGCAAGCGAGCTGCTTAAAGATGCAGTCTACGGTTTACCGGAGTTATATCGGGAGCAAATTCGGGGAAGATTCTTGATCGCTAATCCAGGTTGTTATCCTACAGCTACCTTGCTAGCCTTGGTCCCTTTGCTGCGCAAAAAGTTGCTCCAAACAGAATGTCTAATTATTGATGCTAAATCCGGAGTTTCAGGGGCTGGAAGAGGGGTTTCTTTAGGTAACCATTATGCTGAGGTCAATGAGAATTTTAAGGCTTATGGAGTGGCTAGTCATCGCCATACTCCTGAAATCGAACAAGAACTATCTCGGGCAGCAGGGCAGTTGCTAAATGTAAATTTCACTCCGCATTTAGTTCCCATGACCAGGGGAATGTTGGTTACGATCTATGCTAAGGTGGGGAAAGGGATCCAAGAGGAAGAACTTCGCAGGTGCTGGCTAGAACAGTATGAGCAAGAGGAATTCATTCATGTTTTGCCCCAGGGAATTTGGCCTCAGACCAAATTTTCCAGCGGTAGTAACCATGCTTTTTTACAATTGACACTAGATCAAAGAACTGGAAATGTCGTTATTGTTGCAACGATTGATAATCTGATCAAAGGTGCAGCTGGCCAGGCTATTCAAAATATGAATCTAGCGATGGGATGGCCTGAAGGACAGGGACTTCAAGGGACAGCACTTTGGCCTTAGGCTAGACAGTGCAAGTTTAGGGATGGTTCCTTACTTGCACTTGGGCTTGCAAATATTACGAGCATACATGAGAAGGTTCTGAGGAATAAGTAAGAAGAATTTACGATGTTCGATGTTCTATGAAGGAGAGTGTAATTTGTGGATAATGCAGTAAAGGCTTGGAAGTCAATTGAAGGCGGTGTAGCAGCCCCGAAGGGGTTTAATGCTGTCGGTGTTCAAGCGGGAATTAAATATAAGGATAAATATGATGTTGCGCTGATCTTTTCTCAGGTGCAAGCGCAAGCTGCTGGGGTATACACCCGAAACTTGGTCAAAGCACACCCTCTTTATTTAACCCAGCGCCATTTACACGATGGTTTGGCTCAGGCTATTGTCATTAATAGTGGGAATGCCAATGCTTGTGTTGGGGAATCCGGGGATCAGGCGGCGTTGGCAATGGCTCAAACTGCAGCTATGTTTCTGGCAGTTCCTCCTGAGGATGTACTTGTCGCCTCAACTGGCGTTATCGGGGTTGAGATGCCACTTGACCGCGTCTTAAGTGGAATTCGAGCGGCGAGTGCAGAGCTCCTTGGAGATGTAGTCAAGGGGATTAGGGGGCAAGATGAGACTGCAGCGGATGGAGCGCATCGGGCTGCCTTAGCGATTATGACGACGGATACGATGGTTAAAGAATATGCCTATGAGCTTCCCTGTTCTCAAGGGGGAGTGATCCATCTGGGAGGGATTGCCAAAGGATCGGGGATGATTCACCCCAATATGGGGACGATGTTAGGTTTCTTGACGACGGATGCTAGCCTTCCTGCCGTGGAATTGCAGAGGATTTTGCGTGAAGCGGTGGATGATAGTTTCAATATGGTCACCGTCGATGGGGACACGAGTACTAATGATATGGTTCTTTTGCTGGCTAATGGAGCCGCTGGAGTGGTTTTGAACGGGGAAGACGAGGCTAACTTTGAAAAAATGGTTAAGATGATGTGCGTACAGTTGGCTCAGGATATTGCCCGAGATGGAGAAGGGGCCAGCAAATTTGTGGAAGTCTTGGTTGTGGGAGCGGAAACAAAAGAGGGTGCTCGCAAAATTGCGCGCAGTATTTGTGGTTCCAGCTTAGTTAAAGCGGCATTGTTCGGGGAAGATGCCAATTGGGGACGGATTTTGACGGCTGCAGGGTATGCTGGAGCAGAGTTTGATCCCGCTAAAGTGGATGTTTTGCTGGGGGATCTCATTGTGGCTCAAAGGGGAAAAGGGGTTATGTTTTCGGAAGAAAAGGCTAAAGAAATTCTCCAGGCCAAAGATGTGCAAATTAGCTTAAACCTTCACAGCGGGGAAGAACAGGCAACAGCTTGGGGGTGTGACCTCACTCACGAGTACGTCACAATTAATGGGAGTTATCGAACTTGAGCGTGAAGAGTAATAGGTGAAAACTATAGGGTGAAAGTTATAAAAGATTGAGGAGGGGGTGTTTGAAATGACTCCGATGGAACAGGCCTTAGACAAAGCACGAGTTTTAGTTGAAGCCTTGCCGTATATCCAGAAATTCGCAGGAAAGACCGTGGTGATTAAGTATGGCGGGCATGCCATGGTAGATCCTGTCTTAAAAGAATCGGTCATCATGGATGTCCTGCTTTTGCATTCCGTGGGGATTCGACCTGTCTTGGTTCATGGAGGGGGACCGGAGATTAACTCTATGTTGAAAAAAGTTGGGATTGAGAGTCAGTTTGTACGGGGGTTGAGAGTTACTGATGCCCAAACCATGGAGATTGCTCAAATGGTTTTGCTAGGGAAGCTGAACACAGAAATGGTGTCTCTACTCAATCGCTTTGGGGGCAAAAGTGTCGGTTTATCCGGCAAAGATGCGCAATTACTGATAGCTGTTAAGAAACCGATGCAGATGCCCAATAGTCAAGGAGAAATGGAAGAGGTTGATCTGGGGTATGTGGGTGAGATCCAGAGTGTTACGCCCGATATTTTGGAAACCTTACTTGGGCAGGGATATATCCCTGTCATTTCACCCGTGGCTAGCGGGGAAAATGGGGAAACCTACAATGTTAATGCGGATACAGCTGCAGGAAAAATCGCGGAGGCCCTTAAGGCGGATAAATTGCTTCTTTTGACGGATGTGAGTGGGATCCTGCGTGATGTAGAGGATAAGGACTCTCTTATTTCAATAATTTCTAGGAGTGAAGTAGATCACTTGGTGGAGCAGGGGATTTTGAGCGGTGGAATGCTACCTAAAGTAGAGTGTGCCGTCTCCGCCTTAGAGGGTGGCGTGGGCAGTGTGCATATTCTTGACGGACGGCTAAGTCACGCTATTTTGCTCGAATTGTTTACAGATGGTGGCATTGGTACGATGTTTACTTGACAGAAGTCAGTGATCAGAGGCCGGATGCCAGAGGAAGAATTATAGCGGTTCTTAGTTCGAATCGAACATTGAATAACGAAATGGGGGTATAGAGATGTTGGAAGGCTTATCAACCGAAGAAATTGTTGAGCGTGGAAAAAACGTGGTTATGAATACCTATGGTCGCCTACCTATGACAATTGTCAAAGGAGAGGGCGCCTGGGTTTGGAATCCTGAGGGAAAGAGATATTTAGATTTCGTGACGGGGTTGGCGGTTAACTCGCTGGGGCATAGCCATCCTGCGATCGTTCGTGCTATACAAGAACAGGCTAAAGAGCTTCTGCACACCTCGAATATTTATTGGATAGCGAACCAAGTTGCTTTGGCAGAGCGGTTGGTGGAGCATTCGTTTGCGGATAAAGTATTTTTTTGCAACAGCGGTGCGGAGGCCAATGAGGCGGCGTTTAAACTCGCACGAAAATATGCCAAGAAAAACTTTGGAGCGCACAAATATGAGGTCGTCGCCCTTGAAAATTCGTTCCACGGACGTACCTTGGCAACGCTTACCCTTACGGGGCAAACAAAGTATCAGGACGGGTTTGATCCCCTTCCGGTTGGATTCTCGTATGCCGCCTTGAATAATATCGAGGACCTAAGGTCTAAAGTTAATCAAAATACAGCAGCCGTCTTCATCGAACCGATTCAGGGGGAAGGGGGCGTGATTCCCGCTTCAAATGAATTTCTCCAGGAAGCTCGTGCTTTGTGTGATCAATATGGCGCGTTGCTGATCTTTGATGAGGTTCAGTGTGGGGTTGGACGGACTGGAAAACTCTTTGCCTACGAGTGGAGCGGGGTGGTTCCAGATATTATGACCTTGGCTAAAGCCTTGGCTGGTGGGGTGCCCATTGGGGCGATGCTTGCCAAAGATGAGGTGGCGAAGGCCTTTCAGCCTGGTGATCATGCGTCGACCTTTGGTGGCAACCCTTTGGCTACAGCGGCAGGGTGCGCTGTCTTAGATGTGATGCTCGAAGATGGTTTTTTTGCAGGGGTTCAGGAGCGCGCAGAGTATTTTCAAAAGGGACTCGAACAGTTGGCGCAGAAGTATCAGACGGGCGACCCCGTCCGCGGAAAAGGGTTTATTTTGGGGTGGCCCGTTTCCAAGTTGGGGCCAGAAATTGTAGGGGCTTGCCTGCAAAGTGGACTTTTAATCAACTGTGTTGGCGGCAAGATCTTGCGTTTTCTTCCTCCGCTGATCGTAGAGAAACCGGAAATAGATAAAGCCTTGGAGATTTTGGATGAAGTCTTCGGGAAGCTTTGGTAGTTCCAGAGGCCAGAGGACGGAAGCCAGAGGTCAGAAAATGGATATTTGAGGGCTTGAGTTTAGTACTATTATCTTGAGCTAGTAGGAGACTTAGAAGATGCAACTAGGCAACCGAGTTTTCTTTATCCTAGGAGGGTTGAAATGAAGGCAGCACTCGTACTTGAAACGGGGAAGATTTTCATAGGGGAGTCTTACGGGGCAACTGGAGAGGCAGTGGGGGAAGTCGTTTTTAACACGGGGATGACAGGCTATCAAGAGGTATTAACCGACCCCTCTTATGCGGGGCAAATGGTGTGTATGACTTATCCGCTGATTGGAAATTACGGGATAAATAGATCCGATGATCAATCGGGAAAAGTCCAGGTCCAAGGATTCATCGTGAAAGAAGCTACCCGTAATCCGAGCCACTGGCAGATGGAGAAAAACCTTTCTAGAACTTTGGCGCAATCTGGGGTTGTGGGGATCAAAGGGATTGATACTCGTGCTTTAACGCGGATCATTCGTGAACATGGAGTTTTGCGCGGGGTAATTACGACCGAGATTGAGCACCTCGGTGAGTGGGTTCCAAGGTTGAGTGCATGGCTGGCTCCAACTGATGTCGTGGCCAAGGTCAGTACTCCGGAAATTTACACTTTGACGGCTACACCAACTAAGTTCGCTACAACCAAGAAACCATTTCATGTCGTGGTAATGGATTTCGGAATCAAGAGAAACATTTTGCATGCTATGCAAGAGAGTGGGTTTGAGCTGACGGTCGTTCCGCATACCACCCCGGCAGAGCAGATTTTAGACCTGAATTCAGATGGAGTTTTTCTGTCCAATGGGCCTGGCGACCCCAAAGAGGTCGAAGCGGGGATTGAGACGATTCGCGGGTTGATAGGGAAACGTCCGATTTTCGGAATCTGTCTTGGGCATCAACTCTTGTCACTTGCTTTTGGGGGGGACACCTATAAGATGAAGTTTGGACATCGAGGGGGAAATCAACCTGTCCAAGATCTTCGATCAAAACGAGTGACAATTACCTCTCAAAATCATGGGTATGCCATAGCTGAAGATAGCCTAGAACAGACCCCTTTACAGGTAACTCACCGCAACCTCAATGATAACAGTGTGGAAGGGGTAAAGCATCAAGATTTGCCCATTTTCTCGGTGCAGTACCATCCAGAAGCGGGGCCAGGACCGAGTGAATCCCTTTATCTCTTTGAGGAGTTTGCGCAATTAATGCAGGAATGGAGGGCTCAACATGCCTCTTAATCCGGCGTGGAAAA
>JAJYAS010000248.1 GCA_021779415.1 Bacillota bacterium | reverse complement strand
ATTAGCTACTTTGTTAGACGCCCAAATTGCAGGTACAAGACCCTTAGTTGAAGCTGGTTGGATTAAGGCAAAGCAGCAAATCGGTTTATCGGGTAGAACAGTTAAGCCCAAACTGATCATAACTCTCGGGATTTCAGGCGCTGTTCAGTTTGCCGCTGGCATGAAAAGCTCAGAACAAATCTTTGCCATTAATAATGACCCCCATGCTGCAATCTTTAATATTGCTCATTATGGAATTGTCGGAGATCTCTATGAAATCGTTCCTCAATTAATAGAAGATATCAAAAACTCAAGAGCTCTGGCTTGCGCGCGTTAATGATAAGGGGAATCTGATATAAAATTGTGGAGGGGATTTCATGCATAATTATAAAACAATTGATGCTAAGGATAGAGAGTTTTTAGTTTCGATATTGGGAGAAGAGCGAGTTTACACGGGCGAAGCGATTAATGAAGATTTTAGTCATGACGAGTTGGGCGGAATAAGCAAATTGCCGGACGTTTTGGTGGACGTTCTATCAACCGATGAAGTGTCAAAAATCATGACCTATGCCTATGAAAACAATATTCCGGTTGTAGCTAGAGGATCTGGAACAGGGCTTGTTGGTGCATCCGTTCCTATCTTCGGTGGAATCATGATGAATATGTGCGGCATGAACAAGATCCTTGAAATAGACGAGGAAAACCTAACCCTCACCCTGGAACCCGGCGTGCTACTCATGGAAATAAGCAAATATGTAGAAGACCATGATTTATTCTACCCACCAGACCCAGGTGAAAAATCGGCTACAATTGCCGGAAACATCAATACCAATGCTGGTGGAATGAGAGCTGTTAAGTATGGAGTGACGAGAGATTATATCAGAGGGTTAGAAGTCGTTCTACCTACTGGAGCCGTCATTAATGTCGGAGGAAAAGTCGTTAAGAATTCTTCCGGTTATAGCATAAAAGACTTAATCTGTGGCTCGGAAGGAACGTTAGGTATTGTTACTAAAGCGATATTGAAACTTATCCCTCTCCCTAAAAAAGCAATCTCCCTGTTAATTCCCTTTCCTGATCTAGATAAGGCCATTAGCACCGTTCCTAAAATTATAAAATCTAAATCAATCCCAACCGCCATTGAATTTATGCAGAGAGAAGTTATTCTTGCTGCTGAAGAATTTTTGGGTAAAAAATTTCCCGATAACTCTTCGGATGCGTATCTCTTGTTAACTTTTGATGGCAATAGCAGTGAACAACTAGAAAAAGACTACGAGAAAGTAGCCAACATCTGCCTCGAAGAAGGTGCTCTCGATGCCTTTATCATAGACACGGACGAACGAAAGGAAGCAGTTTGGTCTGCCCGTGGAGCTTTTTTAGAAGCGGTTAAAGCCTCGACGTCTGACATGGACGAATGCGACGTCGTTGTTCCGCGCAATAAAGTGGCCGAATTTATTAAGTACACCCATCTTCTTCAAGAACAATTTAATGTAAGAATAAGAAGTTTCGGGCATGCTGGCGATGGAAATTTACACGTCTATGTGTTAAAGGATGAGCTTTCCGATGAGGCATGGAAAGAGAAACTCTCAGAAGTATTTGAAGCTATGTATCGCAAATCCCGTGAACTCGAAGGATTAGTATCGGGAGAACACGGTATTGGCTACGCTAAAAAAGGATATATGTTTGAGCAATATGAATCTGAATATCTAGAACTAATGAGAAATATCAAACTAGCCTTTGACCCTAAAAATATTCTCAATCCTGGAAAAGTTTGCGAGTAGACCTAAATCGCCAATACCTATCGAGGTGTTGGCGATCTCGGAACTTTAATATTACGAACTATACAGAGGAGGCTAACCATGAATTCTTATGTGCAATTTTTCGCAGCTCTCATCCCTATTGTATGGCTCATGGTTTCCCTCGGGGTCATGAAATTACCAAGCCATAAAACCACTGCATTCACTCTACTCTTAACCATCTTTCTCGCCGTTCTAGTTTGGAAGATGCCCATTAACCAGGCTCTTACCGCTACTCTTGAAGGATTTGCCATTGCTTTTTGGCCGATTATTATTGTCATTATTGCAGCAGTATTTACCTACAATCTCTCCATTCATACCGGAAGTATGGAAGTTATCAAGAAAATGATGACAAGTATCACCACCGACAAAAGAATTCTAGTGTTAATTCTGGCTTGGGGTTTTGGTGGGTTTCTTGAAGCAACAGCAGGATTTGGTACAGCGGTTGCAATACCTGCAAGTATTATGGCTGCGTTAGGCTTCGATCCGGTCTTTGCCGCTATGATTTGTCTAATTGCTAATACTACCCCAACAGCTTTTGGGGCCATAGGATTACCTGTAACAACGTTAGCTGAGGTGGCAGGACTTAATGCATCGACGTTAAGCTACTCAGTAGCGATCCAATTAGTAGGTTTAATAGTCATAGTCCCTCTAATATTGGTGATGCTGACAGGCAAAAGTGTCAAAGCTGCGAAGGGAGTTGTCTTTATTTCCCTTGCTTCTGGTCTAGCCTTTGCACTTCCAGAACTTCTAATAGCTCGTTATATGGGCCCAGCGCTTCCAGCACTCCTTGGCTCGCTTATCAGTATCATCGTGACGGTTATAATTGCTAAAGTATTTTATAAGAACACAACGTCTCAAATGGAAAAAATCTCACTTAAACAAGGTCTCCTTGCTTGGGTGCCTTTCATTCTTGTTCTCGCATTTGTACTTCTCACAAGTTCCTTATTCCCTACTATTGAAAAACCATTATCTTCAATTCAGAGTATATTTAAAATTTACAACGGCCCTCACGCCAAACCTGATTCATTTTTATGGATTGCAAATCCCGGAACCCTTATTATATTAGCAACCTTTGTTGGTGGTCTTATTCAAGGTGCTAAGTTCAAAGAAATCCTAAGTGTTCTGTTTAAAACTTGCAAGCAAATGACTAAATCCGGCGTCACCATCTTGGCCATTGTCGCTCTCGCCAAGGTAATGAGCTATAGTGGGATGATTGCTTCTATTGCAGTAGTACTGGTAGCAGTCACAGGAAGTTTCTATCCCATTATTGCCCCTGTCATGGGTGCTCTAGGAACCTTTGTCACAGGCAGTGACACCTCAGCAAATATCTTGTTTGGACCCTTACAGGTTCAAGTAGCAAACAATTTGCACTTAAGTCCTTACTGGTTAGCGGCTGCTAATACCGGCGGCGCTACAGCTGGTAAGATGATCTCCCCACAAAGTATAGCCGTGGCCACGGCAGCAACTGGAATTATTGGATCAGAGGGTAAACTTCTAAAAGCGACTCTAAAATTCTGCCTTGCCTATGTCCTCATCTTGGGATTGATTGTATACCTCGGGCCCAAGCTCTTTGGAATGTAGAAGACGATACTAAAATTATTAGTGATTTTACCATGTTCATTTCTGCAGGTGCCGGGCACAAAGCTTTCCAGACTTCAGACTTACCTCTGAATAAAGCAGGTTTTGTCAAAATCAATGATTATTGTCAGGTAGATGATATGAAAAGGTTTTTGCCATTGGAGGACTTTTTGGGCTATCAACAACACCTAAGCATCCTTTGTGTCATGGACAGCGGTAATGCTGCAGCCTATGTCCAGCGCGGCAATACCAAAGAAACCATGCTTCTTCTGCATGTTTTGGGACATTGGTTAAAAAAAGGGTGGGGAGTTTATTATAAACTTTCCAAAATGAACAAAATCCCGAGACTACCCGGGATGTGAAAAAGCCCATCGTAGAAACACACAAAAATGCTCCTAAGAGAATTCCTTCTCTTGGGAGCATTTTTGAAGTAGCAAAAATGAATTATCCTTAATATTGAACTTCTCTTAAGAATAAGCCCTTGGCTTGGGCTAAGGGTCCCGCTTCCCATCGCTTCTTTTCATTTAATGCTTTTTCAACATCTATTGGCTTAAGATTCTCTTTACCTACTTCAATGAGTGTTCCGACAATGATTCTAACCATATTCCACAAGAATCCATTTCCATTGACTTCTATTTCTATCAGGCCATCCTGTTCAGTTATATTGATATAATTAATCGTTCTACTCGTCGATTTGTCACTATTTTTCGAGTTACTGAAACTTTGGAAATCATGACTGCCGATTAAAACCTCTGAAGCATTTCTCATTGCTGTTAAGTTCAGTTTATCCGCAAGGTGATAGGAATACTTCCTGTTAAACACATCTCTAAATTTGTTGTTATTTATTCTATAAACATAAGTTTTTGATTTTACATTATATCTGGCGTGAAATCTCTCCGCTACATTTTCAATGGATTTAACGACTATATCTTCTGGTAAATACTCATATAAATAATCCAACATTGTGTTGATACTAAAAGCACACTTAGTATGGAAATTTGCAATGTAATTTTCAGCATGTACCCCTGAATCGGTTCTTCCACACCCTACGAGCTGAATCGCTTCTCCTGTCATTTTAGATAATACTGCTTCTAGTTTACCTTGTATCGTTAGATCATTCTCTTTTTGCTTTTGCCATCCTTTATATTTGAAACCGTCGTAAGTAATCGTCATTTTTAAATTTCTCATAAGTTCCACCTTTAATTTAATTTTAATACCGTTTTTGCCTTTACCTTGCATCCAACTAAGCGATAACCGTTTTATGGATACATGTTAGTATACTACAATAATTATCAAAGGGGAATTTATAATGATTAAACTTAGTAAGGCGCTAGACGTTGTGAAGTTGTAGGAAAAGAAGTATCATTAAATGATCAACCTAGTAGGACATCAAGAAACTAGAGGTGTAAGTTGTGGTCAATGATCCCTTAAAAACCTTCGTTACCGTGGTCGAGCACAAAAAATTCTCACGTGCTGCTGAGGAACTTTATCTATCCCATCCCGATGTCAATTTGCATATCCAACGTTTGGAAGAAGAACTCGGCACAAAACTCATTAATAGTTCGTCAAACCATTTGGAACTCACGCAATCAGGCGAGATATATTATAGATATGCTAAACAAGTTTTGCGTTTGCATGATAAGGTTGAAAAGGAAATTAAGCAATTATCAAATGAGGTTGCAGGGACTTTGAAGGTCGGAGCTAGCTACACGATCGGAGAGTATATCTTGCCCTTTGTTGTGGCAGAATTTGCAGCTCAATATCCAAAAGTGGAGATTGAAACGTCTATTGGCAATACGCAACAGATAATTCAGACGCTTCGAGATAACCATTTAGACATTGCCCTTGTGGAAGGAGAAGTCCATTATTCAGACGTAAAAGTACGCCAGTTAATGGAAGATGAACTAATTTTAGTAGTACCTAACCAACATCCCTTGGCAAGACTTCCCATTGTTACTTCAGAGCATCTCCAAGACCAAGTATGGATTCTCAGAGAAAGTGGTTCCGGAACTCGTGCATTCAGTGATAGGCTATTCGAAGAGTGGGGCTTAAATGTTAGAAAAAGTTATGTCTTTGGAAGTGGTCAAGCTGTCAAACAAGCAGTTACAGCGGGCTTAGGAATTGCACTTGTTTCACGTTGGATCATGCGAAAAGAGTTAAATGCGAAGGAATTAAAGTCGACCAGAATAAAGGGGAAGCCACTTACTCGTCCATTTTATTTGATAGAACCGGAAAATAACGGAACGTCTGAGGCTATGGAAGGTTTCACGGAGCAACTCCTCGCCCTTACTTCGTGGAGAAAATTGAACAAAAGAGAAATCGATATATAATAAGAATCGAAGCATTTTTTAAGGTGGTGAATAGTTCATGAATCCAATTAATAAGTCGATTGTGCAACCCGCACTAGACAGTTTTCTCAACCGCGAAGTGTACCTCCACCTAGAGACGACCAATGGAGCCTATGCTGTCCATAGACACGAGAGCAACATGACCGTAGGTGCGTATATTCGCAACGGTCGCATCTGCTTTGGACGAGGAATCATCACGGGTGACGGCCCGTACCGCGTC
>JAJYAS010000247.1 GCA_021779415.1 Bacillota bacterium | reverse complement strand
GAGAAAGACGTCTACTTCTTCTCTTTCCAGCCGATCGTTGAGATTCACCCATTCCGTCTCAAGTCCATACATCCTCGTTATCTCCTTAAAGAACCTTCTTCACGACATCAATAACGCTGCCATCCCGATATTCCACGATAGCCACGATCTTTTCCGAGGTTTCAATAGCCTTGGGCACTCCTGTGATTTTTTCCGCCAGAGATTTTAGTTCCTCGATGCTCATCAGAGGGAGCTTTGTTTTGCTCAGTTTATCCAATAAATCCGCTCTTCTGGGATTGACAGCGATTCCTCGTTCCGTAACGATGACATCAACGTTTTCTCCTGGAGTTGTAATCGTCGTCACCTTGTCCTTGATGATTGGAAGCCTAGCCTTCATGAGATTTGTTACGACAATCGCCAGTTTAGCACCTGCGGCTGTATCACTATGCCCACCTGAACCACCCATGATCACTCCATTTGAGCCCGTCGTGACATTGACATTAAAATCCGTGTCGATTTCCGTAGCCCCCAAGATCATGATATCAAGGTTGTTAACAACCGCTCCCTTCGTATGAGGATTTCCATACATCGAAGCGGACATGAATTGGTGCTTGGGATTATCCCGATAGGACTCTATCGCCTTTAGATCAAAGCATTGCACATCAAAAAGACTTCTAAAAAGCCCCTCTTCCAGCATCTCTACCAGATAGCCCGTGATTCCACCGGCGGCAAAGCTTCCAACTACCCCATCTCGTTTCATAATCTTTGCTAGCTCTGCCGCAACCGCCAGAGAGGTTCCCCCTGCACCTGTCTGAAAGGACATTCCGTCCTTTACTAAACCGGACGATTTCATCACCTCAGCTGCCGATTTGGCAATTCTCAAAGCAACGGGATCCTTCGTGATTTTTGTGGTTCCAGAAACAATACCCTTGGGGTCACCAATGGATTCGACCTCAACCACATAATCCACGAAGATCTGGTTTATTTCTATTGGGCATGCAGGATAAGGAACTAAATTATCCGTAATAGCGAGCGTTTTAGCTGCATACTCGGCATCTGAAACAGCATATCCCAACGTGCCACAAGCCGACTTACCGTGCACTCCATTGATATTTCCATAGGTATCCGCCGTAGGTGCTGCAAGAAAGGCCACATCAATCGGCAAATCTCCGCTTTCTATAGCCCTTGCTCGTCCCCCATGCGTTTGCATAATGGCTGGTTTCTTTAATTTGCCTTCAGAAATCGCAACCGCTACAGGTCCTGAGATATAATTTGCAACGAGTCCAGTGACCACTTCATTTTCCATGTGCTCTACAAGGGGGGCATGAATAGGAAAAATAGAGCTAGCAGCAATCGTTAAATCCTTAATCCCCCGTTTGGCCAAAGCCTCCAGCACCGTATTCAGAACATGATCTCCATTTCTCAAGTGATGATGGAAGGAAATTGTCATGCCATCACGAATCTTAAGCTTATCTAAAGCCTCATCTAAGTTTTTTAGGACTTTCTGCTCATTAGGGAGCACACTCGATAGCGAAACTGCCTTTCTGGACTTTTGTCCAACATCACTGAACGCACCTTGGAACGGTTTAACTACGCCGTATCCCTCGATATTGTCCGGAAGTTCCCGACCTAAAATCGTCTTAATCGTTTTGATTGGCTTTATTTCATTTATCATTTTTGTCGTTCTCCTGCTTTTAGTTCCCTCGTTTTCTCTATTATCATGATATAAGCCCTAGCCTTTGACCCAGCCCCACCGTGGTTATTGCCCGATTGATGACCGGAGCATCAACCATCTTGCCATCTAAGGAGAAGACTCCCTTTCCTTCTTTTTCTGCTTCCTTCATGGCTGCCAAAATCCTCAGGGCATGTTTCAATTCCGCGTCTGTCGGTGCAAAAACGGAATGAATCACGTCAATTTGTCGAGGATTAATCGCGGACTTTCCAGTCAGTCCCAAACTTTTAGCCTTAGCCGTATCCCGTTCAAGGCCTTCATAATCATTCGTATCTGTGAAAGGGGTATCCAAAGAGTCAACTTTCAAGGCTCTGCAGGCTGTTGCCACCCTATTGCGGGCATAAAAGATTTCTTCTCCTTCTTTTGTCCGCTTAATTCCTAAATCTGAGGTTAAATCTTCCCCACCCAATAAAACCCCGACCACTCGTTTTGAAGCCTTAATGATGTTATAGACATTTTCAAGTCCGATGGCGGTTTCGACCAAAGCAATGATTTTGATACTCTCCGCCAAGTAACCTTCTTCTTGTTCAATGGCATCCAGCATTTTAGCGACAAGTTTTATTTCCTCTTCGTCCGCCTTCGGAACCAGTAACGTATCGGGTTTAACCCTCGCAATCATATCCACATCCAGAGCCCCAAATTGAGTATCCAAAGGATTGACTCTAACCACGACTTCAACCTGTGAATAGTCTATAGTTTTGATAGCCTCTCTGACTAAAATTCGAGCACTGTCCTTTTCAGTGAGACTCACAGCATCCTCCAAATCCAGAATAATGGAATCCGCCCCAAGTATCGCTGCATCTTGAAGCATACTCGGATTATTGCCCGGCATAAAGAGCATTGTTCTTCTTAACTTATCCAATACTATTCACCTCAGTTTATACTGTTCGCCTAGTTTCTCAGTTCCTTTTTACACACTTTTTACCATACTTACTTCTCGTTCAATTTTCTATATGGACTAAAGCGCTCTTTTAATGGCCGTCTCGACCCTCGCACCAATCGTATAATCTAAGGCCCCCTTATCTTGAGCCTTAATCGTAATCCCCTTAATCCCCATTTCCTGCACCTTATTTAAAATCACTTGTCTAATCACCTCGCCGAACTGCGGCATAACAATACTCTCCAGTTCAAGCTCGACCCTTCCCGAATCATTGGGCATGACCATAATAAGAATATCATTCGATTCAAGCGTACCTGCTTTGGCAACCTTAGTAATGTTCATTGATCTCACCTCCCTCGACACAGCATCCGATTGCCCCATTAAACTGCGGCTCTGGTGGAATTACAATCCTTCGACCCGTGCCCTCCTCTAAAAGCCTACCCACAGCACGGTTATGCGCGACACCTCCAGTAAAGACCAGAACCTCCCCTGTGAATGAACGCAGTAGAGGCAAAATGCGCTTAACAATCGTGGCATTTACCCCTGCCGCAAGTTCAGCTATAGGGAAACCTTCCACGATCTTACCAATGAGCTCGCTTTCGCCAAACACAGCACACGTGGAGTTCAACTCTACAGGTGCATCCGCATATTGTCCAAGTTCCTCTAGTGACACGTCGAGAATGCTCGCCATATTTTCCAAGTAACGACCTGAAGAGGCCGCGCACTTATCATTCGTCAAAAAATCCACCATCTTGCCCTTCCGAACCTGGATGATTTTGCTGTCTTGACCGCCAAGATCGACCAAAGTGAAATCTGTTAGCCCCGTCTGATAAATCGCTCCTAAAACATGAGCCTTAAGTTCAGGAATAGCCTCACCACCAGCTAGCTCTAGAGTATTCCGACCGTAGCCAGTAGAAATTAAGTGATCTACCACAGGCAAGCCCAAGGCCTCAAAGTCCACGACTAGTTTTTCTCCCTGCTTTCGCCCATACTCCCGGTAAAAACGGATCGTATCCAAACTCTCCAGCCTCAGAAGTTCTAAACGATCCTCCCCCGCCTTCTGCAACATGAGAGCGATCTTCACACTCCGGCTTCCCAAATCAATTCCACAAATGGTTTGTTGTCCAGACATGTACGCCCTCCTTCCATCATTCAGAACCTTTTCTTGCATACAACACTTGAGCCCTAGTTTGGCACGATGAACGCAGGGCTAAGCAAAGTATCTCGCGACCCTCTCACCTGAGCATCTCCAAAAAAGACTCTACCCTCATCTTACTCCGCGCATCCAGTCCCGTCGGATTTTCCCCTTCCAAAGTTAAGATCGGATAATCTAACTTCTTACGAATGATCAAATCTTCAATCTGGCGATAGCAAAAGCTTTGAGTATAGTGGATGATCCCGTCAAGTTGGCGGCGCTCCGCCTCCCGAGCGATATCCTCAATCCGTTGAAACACTTGATAAGGATAGGTGTATAAACGATATTGCTCGACCACATCATCCGTCTCGAAAGGCATCGAGAACTGCCTTTGTACTTCGTTAAAAACAACTCGAGCCCCATGGTCTTCCAAGAAATTATACAGTTCAGGGAAAATAGGTGGTACCCCGATAAAGCCAAGGCGAATTTCTCGTCCTTTCCCGCGCGCTTTGGAACGCACCCTCTCAGGAAAAGGCTCCCGCTCGCGTACCGTTTGAATAAATTCCTCCATCTCCCGAGCGAAGCCCTCAGGATCGCCGTTAAAATCCGAACAAGATACAAGGTAGAGGTGATTTTCAAACCCGCTCACACGGTTTTCTTGCCAGGTCAGTCGGTCTATTTCCCACGCTAAAGCTCGAACCCGGTCAAGGCGTTTCTTCTGCCAATTTACGTCCTCCCAAGTTGCGCCCAAACTTTTAATTAACTTGTCCATTTGGAGACGAAGCATGTCTGGATCCCGATCGTACGGAAAGGCGAAGGGAATAATTTTGATCCCCTCCACCTCCCAGGTCTCCATTAAAGCATGAGTATTACTGCAATCTCCTTGGGTCACAGCGACAATGCACCGAATGTCCGGATTTAGCAAAGCCGTCGAATACAATCCCTTGATCCAACCACACACATTCCGCGGAAAACCTGCCAACTCCGCCTCTTCCACGCGTCGCATCGCTTCCGAACTGGTGATAAAAATATTGTTCAAATCAACCGGGGTGTCCCCCGCTGCATAAATCACTTCAACAGGCACCGTTGTCGTTAAGCCGATTTTACTCATTATTGCTATCTGCTCCTTACCTTTATTGGACTCCCCTCTATTTTATAGGTTCAAGCCCAAAATGTTAAGGGGAAGCAGAGGGACGGTTCTCTTGCTTCAATTAGTGAAACAGCGGAAGCAAGAGAACGATAGCTAGTAAAGGCCCACAGAGACAAATCTCTGCTGGGCCTTTACTAGGTTTTCAGGCATGCACTGCTACGTTCCTTACTGCTTTGCGGCCCTCTTTAACACTGCCAGCGTCCTATTCATCTCATTGTGCACGATCATATATCCTTCATCAACACCCATGCCAGGTTTGGCAAGCATTTGATCCGGCCGAGTAGCTAAAGCCACATGCACTGCTGTCCGTCCGCCGCCATCCGTTTCGTTACAGGATCCTCCAACGTAGGCACCCACACCAAACTTCTTAGAATAAATGACCGCTTCGATCGTGTTTTGAATCCCACCCAAATCTGGCGTCTTGATTTGAACCATGTCTGCAGCCTGAGCATCTACGAACCTGACGATATCTTCATAGGTGTTGCACCACTCATCTGCGACGATTTCCACTTTAACGCCCCGAGCCTTCAAAGCATCACGCAACGACTTCAGTTGCTGAATCTGCCCCTCAACACTTCCCGCATCCATCGGTCCCTCGATCCTTAAATGGAGGGGTGCAGCCGCCTTTTCTAATTTCACAAAGTAATCAACCATCCGCTCTGTATTATCTTCAAAGGCAATCCCAATCGTGCCGTAAACATCAATATGCAGCACCGGACGATAATCATCCCCACCAAGCGTCAGGATCCGATTTTTCAGCCACTCCACATATTTCAAGAGCAGTTCTCCATCTTTCCCCAGCTTCGTCTCCACATTATTGATCAAGGCATGGGGCAAAACTCCCGCGCGTTTAATAATCGCCTTATCTGCATTATCATAGCGATCATCCCCAGTTTGCGTGAAAATGGGGACAGACTCAAGAATCATCGGAAGTTCGTATTCCTCAAGAATGACCTCAGTCATCGTCTTTTTCTTAGCTTTAGCCACTCCATCAAGAATCGCTTGGCTCACCCCATAACGAATCGCGGTATGATAACGCTCCCCATTCGGTCG
>JAJYAS010000246.1 GCA_021779415.1 Bacillota bacterium | reverse complement strand
TGAACGAAATTGGGGTTGAGTCCTGCTAAAAAAATCCATATGCTCCATCACATACGGTTGAAGGGAACAGCTTTCCACACCTCCAGCAACAAATACGTCTCCCATACCTGCCATCACTGCTTGGGCGGCAAGATTTACTGCATTCAAACCTGAGCCACACTGCCGATCTAATGTAACGCCAGGTATCTCCATAGGCAAGCCTGCTTGCAAAGCACATAAACGGGCAATATTTCCACCGGCATTCATACAATTACCAAAGATCACATCTTCAATCTCAAGTGGATCAAGACCAATTCGTTTGATCGCTTCTTTTATAACCTCAGCGCCATAGTAATGAGGTGCCACCCGGCCAAGTGTGCCGCCTGCGCGTCCAACGGCTGCACGAACGGCTGATACGATAACTGCTTCATTCATTATGTTAGCCTCCAAAAATATTTATTTCCCTAATTTGATGTCTCTTTATTTATATACATAGAAACCCTTTTTCGCCTTAACACCATATTCTCCCTTAGTAAATTTCTCGACGAGTAACGGCGAAGGCTTGTCTGTAACCTCTCCCGTATTTTGGTAGCGTTCCATCCCAATGTAGTACGCAAGATCTATTCCAGTGAAATCCATTAGACGAAAGGGTCCCATAGGGTGACCTAACGCATTGGTTACCGCTAGATCAATCTCTTCGGGGGACGCGATACCCATATCGGCGAGATACAAGGCCTCACTATTTAACGCTGCAAGTATCCGATTGACAAGGAAACCATAGATTTCTTTCTTAAGCAAGATACCAGTTTTACCAAGTTTGGCGGCCAGGTCCATCGTAACTTGGGCGGTTTCTATAGAAGTATGCGCTCCCTGTACAACCTCTACGAGTTTCATGACAAGGGCCGGATTAAAGAAGTGCAAGTTACAAACCTTATCTGGTCGCTTTGTGGCGTCCGCTACTTGCGAACTGACAATAAACGAACTATTGGTAGCTAAAATCGCATGGGAAGGAGTGATCCTGTCCAAGTCTGCAAAGAGCTTACGCTTAATGTCTATTTTCTCAACTGCGGCCTCGATCACATAATCAGCATCTCGGGCTGCCTCTTCTAAATTCTGGGTAAAACTCAAATTTCCTAAGGCCAGGTCTGCTTGTTCTTTGCTTAACTTCCCTTTGACTACGCGTTCCGGCAAATAGCTGTTTGCAAAGGCTTCTGCCTTGTTCAGCATATCTTGGCTGATATCCGTACAGGATACTTTATACCCGGCCAAGGCACCACACACGGCAATCTGATGCCCCATATTGCCAGACCCAATGACACAAATCTTTTTGATATCTTCAACGTTCAATTCTAATACCTCCTCAGATTATTACTCCTATACCAACTATTTGGATGCCCAAGGTCTTGCTAATAACAACCTTTCTCGTATCTACTCCCAACCTGACTGCAGTTCGAGCTGGGACAGTTATTGAGAGAAGTCCTCATGAAGATTACCCAAAGACAGAAAATTTTCGGAATCTAACGACAATTCTATGCGTTAGTATCATGGCTCACTGCAGGAGCCCCCATAATTGCCGCAATAGCTTTTGTGAGACCCGTAAGTAAGATAACGACGACTGCTCCTCCAATTAATTCGCATCCTACCCACAGCATAATATTCGGGTTAGGAAGTGATGCAGCCAGCGCTGTTACAAGGAAATACATAAAAGCATAATTGTTAAATACAATGGGAAGAGCATCCATAAATAAGACAATACAGAAAACGAAGATACAAACATAGGCTATACTGGATTCCCAAGCTCCGAAAGAGGCAGCCGTCAATCCCATCCATGCTTTTAGGATGACAAAGTTGTAAATTCCAAACGCTCCACCCACTAGTATTTTCGGAATCTCCTTGTTATCCTGATGTGACATAAAGACAAAAACCATTATCATAAAGACTGGCCAGGTAGGCAACTTAAGATGATGTAAAGCCCATTCCAATACCACGATAATTGCCAGTAATAAAATCCCCGTAACAAATTTTTGTTTTGTTAATATGGTCCCCATTTTATTCATCCTCCTCGACATTTATTAGCCTCTTAGCATTCGCTGAAGCAATCGAAACAAGGTTTCCTGGAAACAATCATATACAAATCTTTATACTACAAATTAAGCAAAAATTATGGTTACATTGACGATAACTTGTTAGTATTTACCCAGATTTTCATATTTTCAGCTTCTTTAATTAATTCATCCCGCATATCTGGGTCAGCTATACTGATAAGCAACTCGGCACGCTCCCAGGTGGACTTGCCCTTGAGATCCACCGCGCCGTATTCTGTTACTACGTAGTTGGTCACTGCACGGGGAACGGTGACGATCCCACCAGGGGTTAAGGTTGGCACGATGCGGGACTTCTTTTCTCCTTTGCCTTCCTTTAGCGAGGACAGACAGACGATTCCCTTGCCGCCTCTTGACTTGAAAGAGGAGAAGATAAAGTCGAACTGACCGCCGGTTCCAGTGATTTGTCGGGTCCCGGATGACTCTGAACAGACCTGCCCAAACAGGTCAATCTCAATGGCGTTGTTGATGGAGATTAGCTTATCGTGCTGGGCGGCAATAGAGGGACTGTTGGTATAATCCACCGGGTAACTGGCCGCCGCCCTATTCATGTGCAAGAAGTCGTACAGCTTCTGTGTGCCCAGTGCGAAAGTGTAGGCCATTCTACCGGTGTCAAACACTTTTCGTTTACCCGTCATGACTCCCGCCTCATACATATCAACGTAGGCATCAACTAATATCTCAGTGTGGGCTCCCAGGTCCTTTAGATCAGATTGGGCGATCATCATCCCTACAGCGCTGGGCATACCGCCAATACCTAGCTGGAGAACCGATCCGTCTTCAATCATTTGCATAATATGGCTGGCAACGGCTTTATCGACGTCGTTGGGAGTAGCGGCGGGTACTTGGATCAACTGCTGGTTGTCCGTCTCCACGATCATGTCAACTTCTGAAATGTGGATTGCTTCAAGGTTTCCCCCTAGACAATAGGGAGCCTTATCGCATACTTCGACAATGATTTTCTTAGCTGTTTTTGCATAGGCATACGTATCCGAATTGGAGGTGCTGAAGTTAAAGTACCCATTGCTGTCTATCGGCGCCACCTTAAACATGAACACATCCGTTTCGCAATAACGCCTAAGAATCTCAGGGCCTTCGTGGTAGAGCATAGGAACAAAGTTGCACAGGTTCTTATCATGGAGCATCCGGTCTCCACCACTGAAATGCCAGCTGTTGTATATGAAGTGCTCTCGCGTAGGGTCGCAGACAGCCACCTGCGCCAGTCCAGGGTAAACGACACTATACACTTTAACTGACTTGAGTTCGTCTTTCCTTTTAGCCAAATAGGAGTCTAAGAAAGTAGGGGCCATCGCAAAGTGTCCGTAGGCCACCTTGTCTCCAGATTTAACTACCTTGACCGCATCCTCCGGGGAAACCAGCTTTCTTTGGTATTCAGTCATAAAATCCATCAATAAACCCTTCCCTTGCGCATTTATTAATAATCAAAGGTGTCTGTGATTGACTCCATTACGGAAGTATCGCCATCCAGTACAATATCCATGACCGACCAGACATTGGGAACTACGTTTCTCAGGTAATATCGAGTGGACAGTAACTTTCCATTATAGAAGTTGTACTCATAATGTTCCTTGCCCAGTTCTTCGATCTTTTTCTTCGCTATCAAGGCCTGATCTAGAAGGCACATTCCGCCGTATAGCTGGGCCGTAGCCGTCAGGATACGACGAGAGTAGGTTGGCATCATGCCAGGTTTTCCATCTGCCATGTACTTTGCCATGGCTGCCATAATTGCCTTGTACGAAACCAAAGCCTTCTCTAGATTTGCAAATTCCTTCTCAAACCCAACTACATCCTTGTTCTCAGTTATAAAGTCCTCAATGCCCTTTAGAAACGCTACGAAGACGGCTCCCTTGCCCATCGTCCACTTACGACCCAGTAGATCTAGGGACTGAATGAAGTTGGTACCCTCCCAAATGGAATAAATCTTCACGTCACGTGCAGCCTGGGCTACGGGATATTCTTCGCAGAAACCGTATCCGCCATGGGCCTGAATGGATTCGCAAATGCAGTTCCAGGCTTCGTCACTCGGGTAGGCCTTAGCGAGCGGGGTCAAACACTCAGCCATACCTGCGGCTGCTTTCTTGCGCTCAGGATCTGTTTCCAAGTGGCTCACTTCAATGTAGTAGGCTGCTTTATTAATAATCGCCCGGCAGGCTTCCAGAGTTGCCTTGTTCAGCAACAGCATCCGTTTTACGTCCTCGTGGTGGATGATCTGAGTTCTTCCTGCTTTAGGATTGCTCATGAGACGACCCTGGATACGTTCTTTGCAGTATGCCGCAGTGTTCCAGTACGCATTCGAGGCCACTCCTAAAGCAGCCGAACCCGTCAACAATCTCTCCTCATTCATCATCTGGAACATCTGGGCAATTCCCTGGCCTGTCCCAGTCTCGGTGTCGTAAGTACCTAGGAGCAATCCGCGGCAGCCATTGTTGTCACCACACGCCAGAGCCACAGTTGCTGACCCTTTAAGTCCCATCTTGTGCTCGACCCCAGTTGTCTCCACATCGTTAGGTTCTAGGCTGCCATCTTCGTTAACCCAGAACTTGGGGACAATAAACAAGGATATGCCTCTAGTTCCATTGGCCGCCCCGTCGATACGAGCGAGGTAGAGGTGAATCACGTTTTCCACGTGGTCTCCGTCCCCGCCCGTAATAAATATCTTACTGCCCTTAATCTTATAGATGCGCGGATTATCCGTGGGATAGGCCTTAGAAAGGATGTCACCCACATCGGAACCAGCGGATGGTTCGGTTAGACACATGGTTCCTGACCAGGTGCCGTCGAACATCTTGGGCAGAAACATTTCTTTGTCCTGCTCTTGACCGAAGGACTGGATGAGGCCTGCTGCCCCGGAGGTCAGGGCGACATAGGGCATAAAAGCCGGGTTGACACCCGTCATAAATTCGTTGATTGCACACTGAATAACGAACGGAAGACTTCCCCCCTCATTACTCACATTACTTGTACCCCAGCCATTCTTATTGATATATTTGAACAGCGTTTTAAACGACTCCGGAAGGTAGACCTTTCCATTTTCAAAGTAGACCGGCGTTTTTTCGCCGTCATCCGCTGTCGGAGCCATTATTTCTCGTGCAACTTTATCGATCGAATCGATAATCGGGTCAATGTCGTCCGCGCTGTAAAAATCCTTATGTTGATCAAAGGCTAGTACCTCATTTATGGGAAGCCATTCTTTCAGTATGAATTTTAGGTCTCTCGTTTTGTATGCATAACTTGAAGACACGGTAAAAACCTACCTCTCTAAAATTAGGGGTGTTTCCCCATCACATTAGAATGATTTTGATTAATTCTAGATCTCTAAATGGTAAGATAGCCACCGTCAATGGCCAGTATCTGCCCAGTGCAATAACTAGAAGCATCCGATGCCAGGTATACGACTGCCCCCTTAAGCTCTTCATCTCCACCGTAACGGCGCATGGGGATATGCTTGAGCACAATAGTACCCATCTCGCTGTTCCTAGTCTCCTCCGTCATTTCCGTTGGGAAATACCCTGGGGCAATGGCATTAACGGTAATGTTATAACGGGCCCACTTCGCGGCGAGGTCCTTCGTCATAATATTGATCGCACCTTTACTAGCCATGTAAGCAATTGCATCCGTTGCTTCCGCCTCAGCACCTACAAACCCACAGACTGAAGAAAGGTTGATGATTTTCCCATACTTTTGTTTGATCATCACCTTACCAGCTTCCTGACAACAGAAGAAACTACCGTCTAGATTAGTGCCCATCACCTTATTCCAGCCTTTTAATTGATGATCAACCGCTGGTTCTCCCCATACTACCCCTGCATTATTAACCATAATATCCAGCTG
>JAJYAS010000245.1 GCA_021779415.1 Bacillota bacterium | reverse complement strand
TTCATTCCTAAAAATGGTAAAAGGCGTATAATACTCTCATCATCAGTATTATCTTCAGAAATTCTATGAGAAATATTGTATTCAATCGTTATGTTCGGCGCATCCACAATATACAGCTCAGCATATCTTATCAAATTATTTTTATTAAAATCATCTATTGAAATATCGGAAGGAGAACGCAGTAACCTGATAGCACATAACAATCCTGTTTTACCGGAATTATTCGCACCGATTATTACATTTAGTCCTTTGTGAAACTCCATCGTAAAATCATTGAAGTTCCTATAGCTTTGAATATGTATTTTGTTGATGTACATATATCTCCTCCGTTACTACTCCATATGTAATTTCGTTTTTCTTTTGTTCGCGGGATTCAAACCAACCCAAGATATTTCTCAAAGAACGCCATAAGTTTTAAGTTTTTCTATGACGCTTTGTTTTTTAGCTACACGGCCACCGCCGCCTGAAAAGCGCGAAACGGGCGGCAGAATTTTATCAATATCTGTGCCAGTAGTTTTCAACGTGCCGTCGCGGAACGACCCCGCCACAAGCTTACGCGTTTCACTGGGCTTTAATTTCTCGTCTTTAATGATTGCCGACAAATCATTCTCTTTTTGTTCAGCAACAAAAGTATGCCAATCATCGTCAACTTCGGTTGAAGTGTTGACTTTCTCGATAAATCCTTCGATAAGCTTTTTCTTGCTGCGAAGTTCGATACTGGAGCTGATGGCTTTGTCAATCGCCGCAAGAATGCTTTTGTCGGTGCAATTGGATTCATGGTATTTCGCCACAAGCATAAGAATATAATCAATATTTACTTCTATTTGCTTGATGAGCTCAATTTCAAAGACGATGTCATCGTTTATATTTTCCTTGTCGGCATCTTTCCCTTTGGTGAAGTCTTGGTAAAGGTCAATGGCTCTTTCTCATATCAATTCTGAAAGAATCGGCGATAAAGCCGCTTCTTTTATTATTGCACAGTTCGTATACAAAAAGATGAAATATAGAATGCAAGATGAAGAGCGTGTCAGGAAAGACTTTATTCAGCTCTATGGTGGACTTCATTCAGGTATTGCATGGATATGGAAGTAATAATCATTAAGCAGTTAGTATCGTTTGATCGCCTGGGCGTTCAATTCGTGAAAGCTTAGTATTTCCATACAATCGCCGGTTTCTCGCCTTTGGAAACCACTTCTTGTTCGTAACTTAGCGTCGGGGCCTCAAAAGATTGACTCGCAAAGTCTTCTTCATTTTCAAATTCTTGTTTTATGCTACCTCCACATTGAACCCAGACCTTTATTCTATCCTCTCCAATCCTACTTCTGGTAGTTTTCGCCATTATCATGCGATTTCCTTTCTGTTCCATTAATATTTTTATAACTTTAGATCTTTCTCATCAGTTATCGTGACTTGTTTCATATTAATGACTAATATTTCCATCCAAAAAATCTTGTCATTAGCGCGTTGCAGGGCTATAATAATCATAATACGAACATTTGTTCTTATTATCTTTCTGAGTTTTATCTTGTACGAGGGGGATCCTATGAAAGTCGTAATGCAGCCTATTGAAGTGGTAGCTTCCTTCAAGCTTGACGGAATTTCCACACCTTTAAAGTTCAGGATTATGGAGAATGATTCCCCTTCCGTCATTACTGTTGAACAAGTGTGTTTTCGCTCCGAAGAAAAACTGGCAGGAAACAGAATGATTACGTTTCGCTGCCAGAGTACCTTTAATGGGACTTTGAGAGTCTTTGAACTGAAGTTTGAGCCGAGTACCGGTAAATGGTTTTTGTATAAGATTTAGAGATGACTAATCTTTGAGCAGACGGATTATTTTCCATGTCGACGCCAATTCAGCCTATTTATCCTGGGAAGCGGTTCACCGTCTTCAACACGGGGATCCTTTGGATTTACGCACCGTTCCTGCCATTGTTGGCGGTAATCCGGAGACCAGGCATGGGATCGTTTTAACCAAATCCATTCCAGCCAAAAAATACGGCGTTCAAACGGGTCAATCCGTCTATGAAGCCAAATCAAAGTGCACAGAACTGATTATTGTCCCGCCCAACTATTATTTGTATATACAATGCAGCACTGCTTTCGGAGATGTGCTGCGAGAATTCTCCCCTCTGGTGGAGCAATATTCCATTGATGAATACTTTCTGGATTATACCGGGATGGAGAAAGCACTGGGAGATCCCCTTCCCACTGCTTACCGTCCAGATCAAATCAAGGAACTGTTAGGCTTGGGAGATCCTTTTGGTAACAGTTTGTAACTATCTAACGCGCCGATCACGGAACCCGATCGGCTTATCGCCTGCCCAGCCCCTCGGGAGCGACCCGTGAATATTTCGGTTTTGTGGAGCCACCATTCCGGTAGTGACTGAGCCACTTCGCCGGAAAAACAGAGCCACCCATCCGGGGAGAGAGCCATCTATAACTTGCTCCTATAAACATTCAAAAAAAACAATATGATGCGCGCAGGATAAAATAGCAGCGGTGTAGCCGAGGTTGTGGAGAGTGTGGATAAGCTCTTTTAAGATGGCCCCAAAGTGCTTATCCAAGCATTGTGGTCAACCTGAAGCGATTAAGCGTAGGGTTGTCCACAATGCGGCACTATCCACAGCCCTCTGGAGTGAGTGAATGGTAACGTGCTGTTATTCTTGTATTCCTTTGCGTTTGCGCATGGAATCTTCACCATCAATCAAGATCGTATAGGAATCATGGACAATTCTATCCAGAATAGCATCGGCTAAAGTACCTTCTCCAATCTTACCATGCCAACCAGCGGGGGAAAATTGAGAACTGAAAATAGTTGAACCTTTTTTGTGCCTTGCTTCAACGATTTCTAAGACGTCGCGTGCTTCACTGTTGGTCAGCGGGACAAGTAACCATTCATCCAAGATGAGCAGACTGACGTGCTTGTATTGTTTCATAACTTTCTTGTAGACGCCTTCCCCACGTGCCACGGCTAACTCATTCAGCAAATCTGGTAGGCGAATGTACTTCACAGTGTAGAAGTTACGGCAGGCCGCAATGCCAAAGGCACAGCTAAGGTAAGTCTTTCCTGCGCCGGATGCTCCAAGGAAGATGATGTTGTGTTTCTCTTGGATGTAAGTACATGTCGATAACCGATTAATTTGGGTTTTGTCCAGTTTTCTATCGGTATGATATTCAATATCCTCAACACACGCTTGATTAAAGTAAAGGTCTGCTTTGCGGATGAGACGAGAGAGTTTATTGTTTTTACGCCTTGCCCACTCCGTATCAACCATAAGGCCAAATCGTTCCTCAAAACATAATTCATTAAAGGATGAATCTTGTATCTGTTGCCGAAATGATTCCGCCATAGAGGTGAGCCGCATTTCGTTGAGTTTACCAATCGTTGTTTCGTTAACCATTATGAATTCCTCCCGTAATAGTCTGCACCTCGGGTAAAGCCGAAGCTGGAGGGTTTTTCAGGGTTAACAGGCTCCTCTTTGGCGATTTTATCTTGGCCCGTTTGGATGATGGTTTGAATGCTTTTGTAGCTGGGGTTTGGGGTGTAGGAGAGTGCTTTTTTACAGGCTGCTTCTAAGCGGCTAACCGAGTATTTGTCGGCGATCTTGAGTAAGCCCATGCAGCTTTTATACCCTTGTTGTTCTATACGATGGGAGGATAAGATTGATTTCACAACGACAGTGGTATGTTCCCCGATGCTTTTAGCCCAGGATACGAAGCGTTCGGCATTCCATGAGGTGTACTTTTGATGGTCTTCAGGCATATGCTCTGTGACCGTACTATATTGTCCAGGACGACCGTGCAATCGGGAATGGGAGCAAATCCGATGATTGTTAAAAAATACTTCAACCACATTACGTGTTATTCTGACATCGACTTTGTGTTTGATGTATTCATAAGGAACGCTGTAATGCATCTTGTCCACTGAAATATGGTAATTAAATTGGACTGTTGCAACCTTCCAAACCGCTAATTCATAGGGAGTCGCAGGAAGGGGCAATAGTAATGCCTTTTCTTCTAGAAATACGCTCTGACGGCTCCCAGGTTTCTTCTGAAAGGGTTTTCGGTTAAATACCTCAAGCTTTTCTCGAATCGCCCGATTAAGCTCTGCCAAAGAGAAGAATTGTTGTCGACGGAGAGCTGCAATAATCCAAGTGGATATGATACCGACTGCACCTTCGACACTAGGCTTATCTTTAGGCTTTCTCACCCGTGCCGGAATGACAGCGGTTCCGTAGTACTCTGCCATTTCATGATAGGTCTTGTTGATGACTGGCGTATACCAAGATGGTCGTTCCACACCGGTCTTCAGATTATCCGGCACTAGGATTCGAGTAGCGCCTCCAAAGTACTTATACGCATTGATATGAGCTGTAATCCAAGATTCCTGGTTTTGGTTCAGAAACGCTTCCACATAAGCATATTGACTGTACGACAGAACAGTTACAAACACATAGGCATCGATGCTTTCACCTGTATCCGTATCGATAATGCTTGCTGTTTGGCCAGCCCAGTCAACCTCCATTTGCTCACCAGGCTTTCGTCCGATATGCATGGTTGCTTTTGTCTTCGCCACATACTGTTGGTAATGATAGCAAAACTGAGTATACATGAGTGGAAGCTCATTACTCAACCTGCAGGATTCACAGTACTCGTTCCAAAGCAAACTAAGGGTTACTCCGCTCTTAGCCATTTCTTTATGAATGTACTCGTTATCTGGGCGTTTTCGGGTTAAAGGTAATGAAGATTCGGGATAGAAAAGCTTGTGCAACTCACCATTCGTCATATCTGGGTTCAACGGCCATGAAACATTGGACTCCTGAGATTTTTTTACCACGCTGGCGACTGTGTTGCGTGAGCATTCGCAGCTCACTGCGATGCTGCGTTGACTGATTCCTTGGCTAAAAAGCCTTAGAATCTCTCGATAATTGGTCATTTGATGACCTCCAATGAATGTATTTACACTCCTCTCACGAGCGCATACCTACATTCTAAATGGGAAGTTTCATCAATGGCTCTCTATCCGGAATGGTGGCTCTAAAAATCCGAGACCGTGGCTCTCACCGTCCGGAATAGTGGCTCAATATGGTCCGGATTATTCAGAAGGCGGAAGGTGAACTTCGCAATCTACTGGCAGAAAGAAAACACAGAGCATGAGGTTAGAATTGTTTTACCGGAGCTTTACTTTGAAAAAAAATTGCCGTAACCATTCCTGCTGTCGTTATTGAAACCCCGGTTCGACTTTTCTTGAAGCTGAACCGGGGTTTATTAGTTAATTAACCCTGAAATCCTCGTTTTGATAGGAAATAGTAGGGGATTTTATGAACACCATTTGCCGTGGAACAGTAAACTATTTTTAAGTTCAATTTGTATTGTTGAGAGAGGTGCTATAGGTTGATTACATATGGCAATTCATTCGAGCAAAAGGCTATTGCTCTGACCAATCAGTTCCGGCAAAGCCAAGGACTGTCTGCTCTGACCGTAAACTGGCAGCTTTCCAGCATAGCCAGGTTTAAGGCTATGGATATGCGAGACAAAAACTATGCGGGACATCTTTCTCCCACCTATGGTTCCCCCTATGACATGATGCGTACTTTCGGAATTAGTTTTCTGACAGCAGCTGAAAACGTTGCAGGTGGGCAGGCTACACCTGAGGAAGCAGTCTTCGCATGGATCAATAATCCACACCACAGGAATAATATGCTGAATCCCAAGGTCAACCAGATAGGTATTGGGTATGTTCAGGGCGGATTCTACGGACATTACTGGTCCCAAATGTTTATTGGCTAAACATTTGCCTGAGAATTATAAATTATGTCCACTGGAACGAGACAAAACTTATTGCCATAATCTGTTATTAAAGTTAATCAATATTTCTTTGTGGTTAACCTTTACTCTTATCTTTATAACAGAAAAACTTTGAGAGGTAATAGTATGAAT
>JAJYAS010000244.1 GCA_021779415.1 Bacillota bacterium | reverse complement strand
AGGATTTACCACTAAAATGGGTCTGTGCGGAGATTTGTGTAAATTAGGCAAAGACATTATATACTGATCCTCTTTTCAAATTCAATAGAAAATCTGTTCATGGCCATTTTCCAGTTTTTAATAGGCATGGTCCATTTTTTACATAAGTTATTGATCGCAAGGAATAAAACCTTAAAAACAGAGTCATCTGTGGGGAATATCCTTTTGTTTTTTATGACTTTCCGTAACGTCATATTGAGGGATTCTATCGCATTTGTTGTATAAATTGCCTTGCGTATGTCCTCAGGATAATCAAAAAAAGGAATGATATTTTCCCAATGATTAAGCCACATTTGGCTGATAGAAGGATACTGATTATCCCATTTTTGGGAGAACTCATCCAGAGCCATCTCGGCTTCTTGCACCGTTCTTGCTGAATAAATTTTCTTTAAATCAGCAGCTAAAAGCTTACGATCCCTCCAACTGACATATTTGAGAGAATTCCTAATAAGATGAACAATACATAGCTGAATTTTGGCTTGAGGATAAACGGCCTCTATGGCTTCTGGAAAACCCGTAAGCCCGTCAACGCAGAAAATCAGCACATCTTCTACCCCTCTGTTTTTAAGTTCCGTCAAAACACCTAGCCAAAATTTAGCCCCTTCATTCTTACTAATCCACATGCCTAAAAGTTCCTTATGGCCTTCTATATTCACTCCTAAGGCAAGATAAACTGCCTTGTTTGTAATACGATTATCCTCTTTCACTTTCACGACGATACAATCCAAATAGACAATCGGATATATCCTATCCAAAGGACGCGTTTGCCAAGCTTTTACCTCTTCCATAACTGAGGACGTTACAGTTGAAATAAGGGTTGGAGAAACATCTACTCCATAAATTTCTTTCAACTGGTCTTGAATGTCTCGGGTACTTAAACCACGAGCATAAAGAGCTATAATTTTATCATCCAGCTCATTAAATCGTTTTTGGTACTTTGGTAAAAGTTCAGGCTCAAATTCTCCTTTACGATCTCGAGGGATTTTGACCTCTAATTCTCCTTTACTGCTTTTGATTTGCTTTTGACTATAACCATTTCGTTTGTTCTCACTCTCAGGAAATCTCTTATGTTTTTCATACCCCAAATAATGGGTCAGCTCTCCATCAAGAGCCGATTGAAGCGTCCTTCTGAAAAGTTCTTGAAAAACTCCCGCGTCTCCTAAAAGGTCTTCTCTTGTCGGATATTGCTTAGCTATTTGCTTGGCTAACGCATCCAGGCTTAATGTTTCTTCCGTACTCATAGGTCTTTCTCCTTTTCTTTTTTCTTAAGGTAGTTTCCTATGCCTACTTACACATACTTTCTTACAGAACCTCCACAATCCCTTCTCAGGTAATTTTAGGTCTGTGTTGCCTCTTTTTGAAATCCTTCCATATATTGGCTTGCCTCGCCTGGTAAGCTGAGGCTGTCTCCAGCCTCAGCTCCCATAAGAACCGTGCATGCCTCTTTCGAAGCACACGGCTCAAGCCTTTCAAAGGCCAGTTTTAAGTGACCCGGTTGTCCGCTTAACCTCTCTGGAGCTGTTAAAGTTCAGGGGTTCTCCTTTCTGATTAATCTTGGTCTCCTTTCTTACGCGCAACCATTTGCGTTTTAGAAAGTATTCCTTGAATTGAGGATCATAAGGAGTAGCCTCAGCCCTTATTTTAACATGCCTACGAATAGGTATATTTGATGCCTTAAGAAGATCTACGAAAGATGTATTTCCTTCTTCGTCTCTTACGGCCGCAGAAAATATCCAGTGTTGCAAGCCTTGGGAACGGAAGTACTTCTTGCACCTCCACACCGCCGCTTTTCCTGGATGCCTCCTTTTAACCCATCGTATTATTGTCTTGAAAATACAGTAATCTACATAATTGAAAGTTTCTTTGGCAACCACATGACAGAAATAATTCGCCCAGCCCCTAATCTTTGGATTAAGTTGCAAGATGAGGTTTTCTGTTTTTGCAGTTGGATTTGATTTGATTAGGCCTCGAATTTCATCTAGGAAAGATTTTACGTTCTTCTTAGAGGGCTTTATAAGAAGTTTACCCTTGTACTTGCGTACGTTGAATCCAAGGAAATCAAACCCATCATCCACGTGCGTGATTTTGGTTTTCTGAGGAGAAAGTTCCAAACCACGCTCCTTGAGGAAAGTAGCTACGATTGGCATGACCTTATCTTCCAGAATTTCTTTTGAAGCTCCTGTGATGACAAAGTCATCCGCGTAGGAGATTACGTTCACCTTATCTCTTCTGGAGGCAGCGCTTTTAATCGCCTTCTCCAGACCACTTAGAGCAATAACTAGAATTGCCGGTGAAGTAGGACTCCCTTGCGATACTCCTTCAAGGGTAGGATGAAGAGTTTTCTCTTCCACATAGCCGGCGGTCAGCCATTTGTTAAGAAGCGCCTTATCCATGGGGATATGGTCTACTAACCATTTTGCCGAAAGATTATCGAAACAGGCTCGGATATCTCCTTCCAGAATCCAAGGTGGCGATACTTTTCTTGCAAGTGAATTGAAACACTGCTCGATGGCATCGGCTGTAGAACGCTTAGGGCGGAAGCCGTATGCGTTCTTGTCCGCCATCATTTCCGCTGCCGGCTCTAAGGACAGGAGATGCAATGCCTGCATACTTCTGTCGATCAGAGAGGGAATGGAAAGGGGACGACGTCCTTGAGTTTTTGGAATATAGATCCTTCGCAATGGCAAGGGTTGGTACCCTCGCCTCTGTAACGATTTCACCGCTTGTATTTTCTTTTCCGGAGTTTTCCAGAGAACTCCATCGACTCCGGGGGTTTTAGCCCCAGAATTTTCGGCCACTCTCTTCACTGCCAATAGTTTAGCAGAGAAGGAGTGCGTTAAGAGCCACTGTAAAGCTCGCACTTTACCGTGGCGTTTTCCTCGAACAGCCTTTGCGATACGCAATTGCAGCCGTTTTACCTCAAATCTGACCTGTTGCCAATTAATGGCTGCCCAAGTTAGTTCGGGAGCTGAAGATGCACCAGTCAATGGTATTTCCACTGCCGTCATTTGCTTTTCCTCATTCTTACGGTTCTCCAATTTATCTCGCAAAGAAAGACCAATTGGACGTCAGCCTGCTTTCGCAGTAGGGTAACGTTTAAACCCTTATCCGCCCCGTTACAGAACGACATTCGCTTTTTCCAACCTCCTAGTCCTACATAACCATAGGTCTCCCTTACGGTTAACTGTCCCTTGCGGGAGCTATATAGGGTTTTCCACGTTCCGCTTAAAGATGTACGACGGGTTAGGTGCCTGCTGTCGACCGGGAAACTTATTGACCACGAGGATGCACCACTGAGACATTCCTCCTGTTTCCATTACCTTTTGGTTTGAGTGTATCAACTACTTCCACTCATTCAATATAACGATCTTTATCGCAGATTTAGATTTCTTCACCATACCGCCTACCTAGCACTCATCCGGATGTAGTTTCCAGAAGGGTTCTCCTCTTACGATTTGTCCCCCGCATGTTCCCATGCCTCGTTACATTGTCAGGATCGCTTCTTTATTCAGATCCCTAGGTTCATCTAGTGGTATAGATGGTTTATGATGTATCCATATAAACAACTCCTTTAAGTAGCTTCGTGTCGCAGCTGTGGAGTATTGTCGTGGAACGAGACCGAGGGATGCGGCAAAATCTCTGCTTGTTTTGTAGTACTCACCCTTATCCGCATACCCATAAAGCATCGTGCTAATCAAAGGCCCAATACCTGGAATTGTCATGAGCCTTTTACAGGGGTTTTCTTGTGAGATCTTAATAAGATGCTTTTCAACGTCTTGAATACGCCCCTTGATAACCTCCAGGTCTTTGACCTGAATCAGTAGTTCTTCTACAATAAGCTTTGGGAAAGAGTCATTATCTTTTGCTGCTTTTTCAATGAGTTCTTTGGCGTTATTTTCAAACCAGATAGCTCCTGTTCTGCAGGAAGTACCATACTCATTCATCATTCCACGCATGTGATTTATGATCTGAGTTCGCTGCTTTATTTTTAAACCTCGCATCGTATGTAAACTTTCAATTTCTTGCTGCCAGATTGTTCTGGGAGGAATGATTCGTGTTTGTCGATTGGTCACCGCATTGGCGATAGCGGCCGCATCATTCTTGTCATTTTTCTGACCTTCAACAAAAGATTTCGCTCGCAGAGGCGATATCATGTGGACAGTATGGCCCAACGATGAAAGTGTTCGATGCCAATAGTGACTCCCCCCACAGGCTTCAATGCCGATTAAACAGGGATTCAAATTTTTCAAAAATATCACCAGCTCTTCTGTTTTCAGAGTCTTTTTCCAAAGCGTACCTCCGTAGTCATCTAATGCATGCAAGTGCATGGTGCTTTTTGCGAGGTCTAACCCGATGGCAGTGGGTTGTTTAACAGTATGGTTCATGGTTGGTCTTCCCCTACCAGTTTATGAACCTGCGGAGGAAGAGAAGAAATTACTCTGCAACGTACTCCGATGGTTCAGCTTTTGGTGAATCTCCAGTCCATGCCATTACTAAATACTTCTTGACGTATGTTTTTTATTTTTCTAGAATGAAAGAAGTTAAAATTTGTAAATAAGGACGAGAATACAAATGAGCTATATTAAATATTTTCAGAACACAGGAATTTTACTAGCTTTAGCTGGTGCAATTTTTGTGACGGATGCATATAGCATGTACGCTGATAATGAAGAACTGGATTATAGCGGTCCCTCAATGTTAACACGAAGAGGAGCAAGGCTTACTGATGCACAAGCAAGCTCACGTACTGTAACCGTAGATGGCTTACTACAAGAGCTGGAAGAAGAAGACTTATCTGGGGTTGCAAGGCTGGATTTAAGCAAGAATAATATTACAGATAATAGTATTGAAAAAATTGTCAATTTTTCTTTAAAAAGCTTACCTTCTTTGAAGGTTCTTAATTTGTCTTTTAATAGATTAACTGAAAAAGGAATAAAAGCATTTATGCCTCTTCTGCTTCAAGAGGATTTTGAATTCTTAGATATTGTGGGTAGCGGAGGAGCGGCTAGCAGTGACGGAATGAAGATTTTAGTTTCTTCGCTTGAAGGTATGTTTCCTGAGGTGGGAGAAGTGGAACGTAATAAGAAAATTTTAAGTTGTATTTCTAAAGTAATTTGGGTGCCTAAGTCATGGCTTGAAAGTGAAAATACTCGACGATACGTTCCTACCTCGTGTATTAAAGCGCATAATAATTACTATAAAAAATATAAATAAAATCTTATGGTGTTAGTTAAAAGGTGAAAAATGTTTTCTCGTTGTAGGGTATATGTAACTTTCTTAAATGTGTTTTTTTTCTTTTCTTGCTGCGTATTGGGCAACGAAAATGATGAATTTTATGAGGGATGGACATGGAAGCCTTCTTTAACGGTTACATTACCAAATAAAAAAGAGCTAGACTTCACTAAAGAGCACGAAGTATTCAGTGATATATGTAAAGATAAAGGAATAGTAGGATACTTAAGTGCATCAAAGAGAGATCCTAAAAACATAGCGCTTATTAGATTAAGTGTAATTGTAAAAAAGGAAGATGAATACGAGTACAGAAATACTAACTGTTTTCAAAATCTTATCTTTATTAGCGGATCTGAAGTAAGAGAAAAAAGAGAAGATAATTCTAGCCTTATTAAATTTAAAGAATATTATAAAGTAGAGCCAACACATTATTCATTTAAGCCTTCAAACATTCAAGCCGAACTAGCTAAGAGATTTGCATCTACAGAAGGCTCAGTTATACATCCTGCTATTTATAGTAAAATACACGATATAAGAATTAGCGAAGAATTGCCCGTGAGTTTTCTCTCACCAAACTTGTCTTTAAATCAGCTTCAAGAACAATTAAGATCTCTTCAGGCACAGGTTAACTACTTACATGATAGACATTCTCATAGCGAACAAAAGGTACTTTTTTT
>JAJYAS010000243.1 GCA_021779415.1 Bacillota bacterium | reverse complement strand
TTACGCAAATTCCGCTTAACGTGCTCTCTCTATATTGCTTTTTGACTTTCTGCAGTGAAATCAATGATAAGATCATGAGAGGTATATCACAGGGTCAATCCTAACTAATGAAACACCGTCATCGGATACTTGCGATGACGGTGTTTTGCTTTAAACTGATGGTTTTCTAAAGGGTAGCACCTTGGCCATGTTCTTCTTAGGTAATGGGTCGCTACTGCAAGATTCACACCCTCCGCCACAGCCAGTTTTGTTGCCAATAAAAACTTTGCGCCAGAGTACTTGCCACTTTTCGTCTATTTGCTCTACACGGGTCTCAACTTCATACTGGGGTCCGCGTTGTTGATTGGCTAACCTTGCTTCCGTCGTAGCAACGATATTTGCAGTTCTTAACGCTTGTTTCTCAGAATCATAGAGAGTCTGTATTTTTACCCATTCCATTAATTCCATCATGAATCGCTCCCTTAGTAAACACTTCTCTCTTCCTATGATAACCACTTTGTTGAAGGGATTGCAAGATAGTTTCTTAAATTCTCGAATTTTGATAATGAGTGGTTTGTAAGTGGCCTTTGAGGGCTATTTTTTTTATGGGTTGTTCGCATTGATCTTCAAGTTTGGATCGTTGGCATAATAATTGCATTAAGTATTAACGAAAGCTGAGGTCGATCAATTCGTTTAGGGGGAGATAGAGAGCTTAAGGTAAAAACAAGAAATTGTTTTTTTGATACCACCGTATTGAATGAGTAGTTTGGTTGCACAATATTTAGGAATAGGAGCGAAATAATTATGAATGAAGAAATCAAATGGATAGAGAACAATATGCTAAAGAACTATGGAGAGGGTGTTTCCACCGAACTTTTTAGTAAACTTGAGATAGATAAAGCGAGGAAATTTCACTCGACATTCCCTGATTATGAGCCCACCCCATTGCGTTCACTTCAGAAACTTGCCAAAAGCTTTGGTGTAGGCGGGATCTTTGTTAAAGATGAGTCTTTTCGCTTTGGTTTGAATGCCTTTAAGGCTTTAGGGGGTTCGTACGCGATCGGGCGATACTTAGCGCAGCGCCTTAACAAAGATATTAGTGAGCTACCTTTCGATGTTCTCACTTCACCAGAGGTTAAGAAACAATTAGGGGACATCACCTTTGCCACCACGACGGACGGGAACCATGGTCGGGGAATCGCATGGACTGCTCGGAAGTTGCGCCAAAAATCCGTAGTCTATATGCCGAAAGGATCTTCCCAGTTCCGCTTAGAAAAAATTAGAGAAGAGGGTGCAACGGCTGAAATAACCGATATGAATTACGACGATGCAGTCCGTATGACAGCTGTCGAGGCTGAAAAAAATGGTTGGGTCGTTGTACAAGATACTTCTTGGGAAGGGTATGAAGAAATTCCGAGCTGGATTATGCAAGGCTATGGGACAATGGCGGCTGAGGCTTTAGAAGAGATGAATAACTTGGGTGTAGAGAAACCGACCCATATTTTTGTTCAAGCAGGAGTCGGAGCTTTAGCTGGGTCTGTGCAGGGTTATTTTGCCTCTTTGTTTAAAGCTGATCGTCCCAAAACTGTGATCGTAGAAGCCAATCAAGCGGATTGCTTGTATAAATCAGCCCTAGCAGGGGATGGTAAACCACGGGTAGTCGGTGGAGACATGGCCACTGTCATGGCGGGATTGGCCTGTGGAGAACCCAATTTGATTGGATGGAATATTTTGCGCGACTACAGCGACATGTTTATTTCTAGCCCTGACTGGGTAGCAGCCAGAGGTATGCGAGTCTTAGCTAATCCTCTGCTCGGAGATCCGAAGGTCATATCCGGTGAATCAGGCGCAGTGACAGCAGGCTTGCTTAGTTCGATCTTGGTAGATGAGAACTTCAAAGAGGCAAGGGAAGTCCTAGGTCTGAATGAAAACTCACAGATCTTAATCTTTAACACAGAAGGAAATACGGACCCGTATAAATATCGTAGCATTGTGTGGGATGGCGAATTACCGTCGACTGGTAAGTAGTGGTTTTTTGAGGGGTCACACATAAGTAAAACAAGAAGCACAGTTTCGATGGAGGAAAGGTGCTTCTTTTTTTACCCAATCTTTGTATTTTGTATCGAAATGAGACAAAGACTTGTATATAATAAAGTCATAGTGAAAGATTTGAGGGGAAAGCATGTATAACCTGCGAGATATTAAGGGTACGGTACAACAAACTGCAGATGCTATTGCAGAAGCACTTAAAATCGAAGTTGAGATTGCCGATTCCGATCTTATACGTGTTGCGGGGACGGGAAAATATAAGAGCTTATGCGGTTGTCAGATGAATGATGGTTTTGTATACCGGCATGTGATGACAACGGGGGCAGCAGTTATTATTGACAATCCAGGATTCAATAAACTCTGTCAGCCTTGTCCTTGCCAAGGAAAATGTCAGGAGTATGCAGAAGTAGCCATTCCCATACGTGTTGAAGATCAAATTATTGGGGTGATTGGTTTAGTCAGCTTTGATGAAGAGCAAACAAAACGTTTAATGGATAACAAGCAATCGCTTCAGCTCTTTCTGGAAAAGATGGCCGAACTCCTTGTCGGAAAAGTGGTTGAAAATCAACAAAACCATGAACGAGAACTAATGACGAGTCAACTCTTCACGGTGTTGAATCTCTTGCATGATGGGATTTTATTGATCAATCATCAGCAACAAGTGACCCATTATAATACGTTAGCAGCAAAATTGCTGGACATTGACGCAAAACAAGAACAGGTTCTATATCAATTATTGGATGATAAAAAACTATGGTCTGCAGTGGAACGCGGGGAACCGTTTTCGGGTCCGATCCAAGGAAAGAGGGTTGCTACGCAACTCTATTGTGATGTGGTTCCGATTAAAAATAATGAGTTCATCGAGGGCGCGGTGATCACAGTAAAAGATATTAAGCAAATTAAGAAACTGGTCAAAGAGGCAACTGTCAGTGAAATTGAAACTCACTTTTCCCAGATCATTGGGGATTCTCCTAAAATGAAAGCGCTGAAAACAATGGCCTTACACGTAGCCCCGAGTAAGGCAACGCTTCTGATCCAAGGAGAGAGTGGCACAGGAAAAGAGTTGTTAGCTCGAGCGATTCATCAGAGTAGTAAACGCAAAGGGCATACCTTTATTGCCATAAATTGCGGGGCAATTCCCGAAAATCTACTGGAAAGTGAATTATTCGGATATGAAGAAGGGTCGTTCACGGGTGCCAGACGGGGTGGGAAAATGGGTAAATTTGAACTGGCGCACAACGGAACTATTTTTTTAGATGAAATCGGAGACATGCCACTGCATTTACAGGTCAAAATCCTTCGTGTCCTACAAGAACGAAGAATAGAACGCGTAGGTGGTACCCGCTCTATCCCTTTAGATGTTCGAATAATTGCAGCAACTCATCGTGACTTAGATGAAATGGTAAAAACGGGAGAGTTTAGAGAAGATCTCTATTATCGGTTAAATGTGATTCCTTTATCAATTCCCCCGCTTCGTGAGCGTTTAGAGGATGTGCCGATTTTGGTTCAATTCTATTTGGATTATTATTCTACGGTTACCGACAGGTCGGTTAGTGGCATTTCCCAAGAAACGATCGATATCCTAGCAAACTATCCGTGGCCAGGTAATGTCCGTGAACTGGGTAATGTCGTCGAATACTGCGTTACAATGGTGGCAGGGGGAGAAATTACCGCCGATATTTTGCCTCAACGAATTAAAACGGTTCATATACCAGAATCTCAAAACTCATTCCTTAATTTAAAACAGTTGGAGCGGGAAGCGATTATGAAGGCCTTAACTCTAGTTGAGACAGAGGGACATAAGGATGATGCGGCAAAATTACTAGGGATTAGTAGGGCAACTCTCTATCGTAAAATTAAAGATTATAACATTGGCGAAAATAAAACGTTTTTTTAGTGATTGGGAAGACCAAATTAAGCGAATTTCCGTTAAAAGGGTGTGTCAAAACCAGACTTATGTATCATAATGAGATTGAACGCAAAAAGTGTCGAATTAGCAACCTTTTAGAGATTCATGCCAGGCTTTTTTCTAAATAGCAATCTCAAGATGAGACAATGCTCCAACGTCAGACGATGGAATTAAGGGAGAATGCGAAATTATTTAGTTAAAAGATTCCGTTAAAGCCTAATGAAGGATTGGCACGGTTCTTGCATTAAATAGTATCTGAAAGATGATACTAAGCATGATTTGACTTTCACAACAATCCAAGAGTAGCGAAAGGGGAATTTTATAGTGGTTACCGATTTTGCAAAAGTTCTCGACCTGGCGAAAAAATATGAGCCAGAAATTAGCCGTTTTTTAAGGGACCTTATCGCCATTCCTGGCGAAAGCTGCGGTGAGAAGGAAGTTGTACTGCGTATTAAGGAAGAGATGGAAAAAGTAGGGTTTGATAAAGTGGATATTGACCCTATGGGTAATGTCCTAGGCTATATCGGTCATGGCAAACATCTGATCGCGATGGATGCTCACATTGATACGGTTGGCGTGGGTGATCCTTCACTGTGGAAGTACGACCCCTATCTAGGGTATGAAGATGAAGAAATTATTATTGGCCGCGGTGCCTCTGACCAAATTGGTGGGATGGCCTCAATGGTTTACGCCGGAAAGATTATTAAGGATCTTGGTTTAGAAGGCGAATACACTATGGTGGTTGTAGGCTCGGTGCAGGAAGAAGACTGTGATGGCCTATGCTGGCAGTACATCATCAACGAAGACAAAGTTGTACCAGAATTTGTCGTGATTACCGAACCAACTGATGGCAAGATCTATCGAGGACATCGTGGTCGGATGGAAATTAAAGTTATGACGAAAGGCGTCAGTTGTCACGGTTCGGCACCAGAGCGTGGGGACAATGCGATTTACAAAATGGCTCCAATTCTCAATGAACTGCGTAGCTTACATGAAAACCTCATGGACCATCCGTTCCTTGGTAAGGGAAGTTTGACGGTTTCTGAAATCTTCCATACCTCTCCTTCTCGTTGTGCTGTTGCTGACAGCTGCTGGATTTCTGTTGACCGTCGCCTGACTGCGGGAGAATCATGGGAATATGCTGTTCAACAAATTAAAAACCTTCCTTCTGTTAAAGCAGCAGGCGCAGAAGTAACGATGTACATGTATGATAGACCATCCTATACCAATCTTGTTTATCCGACAGAATGCTATTTCCCAACTTGGCTTATCGAAGAGGGACATCCGGTAAGCAGTACTCTTGAAGATGCTTACAAAGGATTGTTCGGTAAAGATCCTGTAGTTGACAAATGGACGTTCTCCACAAACGGGGTTTCAATCATGGGACGCTACGGCATACCTTGCATTGGTTTTGGACCGGGCCATGAGGATCAAGCTCATGCGCCAAATGAACGGACTTGGAAAAAAGAACTGGTGGATTGTGCAGCAATGTACGCCATGATTCCCACTCTGTTTGTGCAGAACTATGCAGATAAGATGCCGAAGGCCACGGAAAACTTAGTGAAGATTAAATAGGGCTGGGAACGACGGAGTGAAGTGTGTAAAATAATTATAGAATAAGGAGATTTGTTCATGAAAACCTTAAATGATTACCTGGATAAATTAAACAAATTGAATTTTAAAGAAATGTACAACAATGACTTTTTGCTGACTTGGGAAAAATCAGAGGATGAGTTAGAAGCTGTATTTACTATTGCTGATGCTCTTCGCTTTATGAGAGAAAACAATATCTCTACTAAAGTTTTTGAAAGCGGACTAGGGGTTTCTTTATTCCGCGACAACTCTACCCGTACCCGTTTCAGCTTCACATCTGCCTGTAATCTTCTTGGACTAGAGGTTCAGGACTTGGATGAAGGGAAATCCCAAGTAGCTCATGGCGAAACAGTTCGTGAAACTGCAAATATGATCTCCTTTATGGCAGACGTAATTGGTATTCGCGATGATATGTATATTGGCAAGGGAAATGCTTA
>JAJYAS010000242.1 GCA_021779415.1 Bacillota bacterium | reverse complement strand
TTCCGATCTCTAGGGCCACGACATTGGCATTTTGCTCAGACCCTAGTTGTGTGCGGGCGGTTTTGGTGATGGGCAAAGAATATAGATGTTTACTACGTGGTTTGACTTCTGTAACTTGGGAACTATCCACTACTAGGATCGCGTCTTCAGTAAGATTTAGGCCATACTTCTTGTAGGCTTCTGGACTAAGAGTTAAAACGAGCGTCGGTTTTTCCACTTTGGGATAATGAATTGCTTCGTTGCCGATAATGACCTCGGCTCGACTGGCACCTCCCCTAGCCTCGGGACCATAACTTTGACTCTGCACTACATTTTGACCAGCATTGATTCCAGCTTCAGCCAGCATAATGGCAGCTAAAATCAGCCCCTGTCCTCCCGTACCGGTTAACAGGAATTCCTGATTAGCCATTAATGGTTCCCTCCCTTAACGTCTGTCTTAACTTATCGTATTCACGCGTATACTCCGATGCCTGTTGTTTAAAGATTTCGCCGATCTGGAAATCTTCTTCACTCTGCATATGTTGCCCTGCTTTAAGAGCGTGCTCTTTTTGCCAGAGCAACATATCAACTGGGGTTTTAAATTTATTTCGCCGGCCATAAGAAACAGGACACTGAGAAATAGCTTCCACGAGCGAAAAGCCCGGATTATTATAGGCATCAATAATTAACTTTGTAAGGAGTTGATTATGGTATGCTGTAGCTCTGGCTCCATACGTAGCTCCTGCTGCTTTGCTCAACTCTAAAATTTGAAACGGTCTTTCCAGGTTACCAAAAGGCGAGGTCGTTCCTCGTTTGCCATGTGGCGTTAACGGAGAGGTTTGCCCCCCCGTCATACCATAGATACTGTTATTAATAACGATAGCGGTCAGATCGATATTGCGCCGAGCTGCATGGATTAAATGATTGCCGCCAATAGCTGTCGAGTCTCCGTCGCCCATGATGACGAAGACATCCAACTCTGGGCGGGCGACTTTAATTCCGGTTGCATAAGGCAAGGCTCTCCCATGGGTCGTATGGATCGTATTGAAGTCTAAGTATCCGGGCATGCGTGAGGAGCAGCCAATTCCGGAAACAAAAATCACTTTGTTTTGGTCGAGCTGCAATGTTTTAATGGCCCGCACGATGGCAGCCGTGATGGTTCCTATACCACAACCCGGGCACCAGATATGAGGTAACGTCTCGGTCCGAAAATATTGAGCAATATCGCTAAACATTTTGTATTACCTCCCGAATTCTGTCCAAAACTTCTTTGGGAGTAATGAGTTCCCCATCAATGCGGTTGAGTCGTTCTACTGCTTTATAGCCGAATATTCTCTCGATTTCTCCAACCAATTGGCCGCTGTTCATTTCTACCACTAAGTACTTACAGTGAGCAAGCTTCTCCAGCTGATTCTGGGGAAAGGGCCAAATCGTAATGGGACGAAAGAGTCCAACCTTCAAGCCTTCGCTGCGGGCAATGTGAACCGCCTCCAAAGCCGAACGGGCAGTACAGCCGTAAGCAACCACTACCAATTCCGCATCGTCAAGCTGTACCTCATCAAAGAGTTGGATCCGATCTAAGTATGGATTCAACTTCTGGGTTAAACGCTCCATAAACTTTTTTACTATTTCCGGGTTCCCCGTTGGCAAGCCGTTTTCATTATGGGTTAATCCTGTTACATGGTAGCGGTAACCGTCGCCAAAGTTTGCCATAGCTGGGATCATGCTTGCGTTATTTTCGTACGGTTTATATTCACCGGGCGGTCGATTCGGCCTTTTGCGGTCTACTAGGGTCAATTCCGTAGGTAAAACAACTTTTTCCCGCAAATGCCCAACCACTTCATCCATGAGCAAGATTACTGGGATGCGAAATTCTTCGGCAAAATTAAAGGCTATGACCGTTAATTCATAACACTCCTGGACTGAAGAAGGCGTTAAGGCAATAATCGGATGGTCTCCATGAGTACCCCAGCGGGCTTGCATAACGTCAGATTGGGCTGGACCAGTCGGCAATCCCGTACTTGGACCTCCTCTTTGCACGTTGACTACGACACAAGGGATTTCAGTAGCAATGGCATAGCCCAAATTTTCCTGTTTAAGAGAAAAGCCCGGTCCGCTTGTTGCCGTCAAGGTTTTTAGTCCCGTCAGGGAGGCACCAATAACCGCGGCCATACTCCCAATTTCGTCTTCCATCTGAATAAAGGTGCCACCTAACAACGGCAGTTTTTCGGCCATCATCTCGGCGATTTCTGTAGAAGGCGTGATGGGATACCCTGCATAAAAAAGAACTCCGGCCGCCAAAGCCCCTTCTGCGACTGCTTCGTTTCCTTGCATTAGTCTCGCTTTACTCATCTTTAGTCACCTCAATATTGATCGCAAAGTCAGGGCAAAGCCGTTCACAAATCTTACAGGCTATGCACTGATCTGGCTTGGCAACCACAACCCTCCCAAATTCGTCGCTTTCCAGCACTTTTTTGGGACAAAATGCTATACATATGCCGCACTTCTTACACCAATCTTGACTGACCCTTACGGTAGTAGTCTGTATTGCCAGTACCATAACCTATCCCACTCCTTACGCCCCCCGTACTCTAATTCAAGTTCAACCGCTCTGCAAACGGTCATTTTTCTCATTCAATGCTCTTTTGACTAAATCGCTTACTTCCCAAGGGAGTGAAGCCACATACGCTCCGGCCGCCTTTAAGTCCACTACTTTACTATCATAAGTTCCTTTGCCTCGTTCAATGATAGCCCCCGCATGCCCCATTTTCTTACCAGGAGGAGCGCTTTTTCCTGCTAAGAAGGCGATCACAGGTTTACTCATCTGTTTAATGAAAATTGAAGCTTCCTCTTCGGCATTACCGCCAATTTCCCCCACCAAAACAACCGCCTCAGTTTCCGGATCCGCTTCAAACTGAGTCAGCACATCGATAAAGGATAAACCGACGACCCGATCTCCCCCTAAACCAACAACCGACGACTGACCAATTCCAGCATTGGTTAAATGGGAAACAATTTCATAGCTGAGAGTCCCACTACGGGCCACTACTCCGACTGAACCGGGAATAAAAATACTGTTCGGCATAATCCCAATCTTTGTTTTACCGGGCGAAATCAGACCAAACGTATTTGGCCCAATGATTTGTACGTGTTTCTTTTCCGCAAAGGCCATAATTTCCATTTCATCATGCAGAGGAACATGTTCCGTTACAATCACTAAAGTTTGGATTCCGCCGTCCAAAGCTTCAAAAGCGACATCTTTGACTTGTTTGGCAGGCACAAAAATCACGGATGCTTCGGCTTTCTCAATTGCCATTGCTTCTTCAACTGTGTCATAAACCGGCACGCCGTGAACGATTTCTCCTCTCTTTCCGGGAGTGACACCGCCTACAATTTTGCTACCGTAAGCCAACATTTGAGAGGTATGAAACTGTCCCTGTTTTCCTGTAATGCCTTGTACTAAAATCTTTGTAGTCTCATTGATAATAATAGCCATTTTCCCTAAGCTCCCTTCGCTTTAGCAAAGGCGACAACCTTGGCAACTGCTTCGTCAATTTTCCGATACGATTCAATGCCATGTTCGCCTAGAAGAGCTACTCCGGCTTCTTCATTTGTGCCCACAAGACGAATGACTACAGGAACCTGAATATCCATGGTTTCTTTTACTTGGATAAATGCCTTCGCTACATCATCGCAACGGGTTATTCCCCCGAAGATATTGATCAAGAGGGCTTTAGGCTGAGTGGAAAGTAAAATTTCTAAAGCCCTCGCTGTTCCTTCCCTGCTAGTTCCACCACCCGCATCCATAAAATTACGCGAACTGGAGCCGAATTCCTTAATTAGGTCGAGGGTCGCCATAGTAATACCTGCACCGTTAGCCATGACCCCGATCTCTCCATCCAGTTCGACATAGGAAATCCCCAGATCAGCCGCTCTCCTCTCAACGGCGGTTTTTTCTTCAACCAAGGGAACATCATCACCAAACCGAAAGGAAGCATCATCGTCAACGGTCATTTTGCCATCCGCAGCAAGGACTTGTGAATTGGCTACAACCAAAGGGTTGATTTCAACCAATTCCGCATCATACTTCCGGAAAATTTGATAAAGTTTTAACATAATATCGGCGACCTCTTTGGCGATCTGTCCGGTCAGTTCCAGTTGGCGTGTAATCTCTCGGGTGGCGTAGGGTTGTAACCCGACGTTAATATCGATCATTCGTTTAACCAGTAACTCCTCAGCGACTTGTTCAATCTCCACGCCCCCAGCCGCCGAGGCAATCAATAACGGTTTCCTGCGTGCTCCGTCATAAGTAATGGCCACATAAAGCTCTTTTTCAATGTTTAGTTTTTGCTCGACAAGGATTTGGTCGACTTTAAGACCCTTAACGTCCATCTCCAAAAGTTCCCGCGCCTTTTCAACGGCTTCTTCTGGATCATGGGCAAACTTAATTCCGCCAGCTTTCCCCCGTCCTCCAGAAAGAATCTGCGCTTTGATGGCGACAGATCCAACCTGAGCCACAAAATCCGTCACCTCTTCAGCACTGGTGAACACCCAACCCTTAGGAACCGGAATTCCGTTAGTCCTGAAAATATCTTTAGCCATGTACTCGTACAGTTTCACCTTAATAACCCCTTTCAGTGAAAGCTCCCAGTAAAGTTATTCCTCTGCCATGTAAGGATAATTAACGACGGTGCGAGGAACCAATGTCTCCTTAATAGCACGTTGATTCATCCAACGATATAGGTTGATTGAACTACCGGCTTTATCGTTTGTTCCTGATCCACGGCCGCCACCGAAGGGTTGTTGTCCAACAACTGCACCAGTAGGTTTGTCGTTGATATAGAAATTACCTGCTGCATGATCCAATGCTTTTGCTATCTTGATAATTGCTGGTCTGTCTTGTGCAAATACAGCACCAGTCAATCCGTAGATGGTTGCAGTATCGCATGAGTTAAGCGTTTCTTCTAATTTGTCATTAGGATACACATAAATGGTCATAACCGGTCCAAAGATTTCTTCTACCATCGTCTTGAATGTCGGTGTCTTTGCTAGAATTACAGTAGGCTCGACAAAGTATCCTACACTGTCATCACTTCCTCCACCAATGATGATTTCGGCGTCGTTAGACTCCCTTGCATAATTAAGATAGTTTTGAATATTTTCAAATGATTTTCGATCAATAACAGCGTTCATCATGTTTGTAAAGTCACAAACATCACCCATCTTTATCTTGCCAATTTCTTCTTCAAGTCGTCCTTTCAACTCACCCCAGAGACTTTCAGGAATGTAGGCACGGGATGCTGCAGAACATTTTTGTCCTTGGTATTCGAAGGCACCAAGAACAATGGCACAGGTAAGTGCTTCAAGATCTGCTGACTCATGAGCAAAGATAAAGTCTTTACCACCGGTCTCCCCAACAAGACGAGGATAGGAAACATACTTATCAATGGTTTCGCCCACTTGATTCCATATGCCTTTGAATACACCTGTAGAACCTGTGAAGTGTACACCTGCCAGTTGAGGATGACTTACTACAACTTTACCGAAGTCTACCCCTCTACAAGGTACAAAGTTGATAACACCTGCAGGTAAACCAGCCTCCATCAGGATTTGCATGAAATAGTAGTTTGAAAGTACAGCTGTTGATGAGGGTTTCCATAAAACTGTGTTACCCACCATAGCCGGAGCTGTCGGAAGGTTAGCGCCGATTGATGTAAAGTTGAACGGTGTAATTGCTGCAACAAATCCATCTAGGGCACGATATTCCACACGGTTCCAAACACCCTCTGTGTTGTTGGGTTGTTGTTTGTATATTTCTTGCACGTAGTAAGGATTATAACGAAGAAAATCTGCCAGTTCACAGATCGCGTCGATTTCTGCTTGGAAAGGATTCTTGCTTTGTCCAAGCATACAAGCAGCTGATAATTTTGCTCTGTATTTTCCAGTCAACAAATCTGCTGCTTTTAAGAAAATAGTAGCTCTATGCTC